>CANJZR010000035.1 GCA_947479075.1 Planctomycetaceae bacterium | reverse complement strand
GATTACGCCGAGATTCGACACAGGAGAGTATTCGATGGGGCATTTGCTACTGACTGGGGCGACCGGGTTGTTGGGCCGTTATCTCATGCGAGATATCATGGAGAAGGGCATTCCGCTGGCCGTTCTCGTGCGCCCCAGCCGCCGCAAGTCACCCGCGATCCGCATCGAAGCTGCCATGCGGGCGTGGGAAGAGCGTCTCGGTCGCAAGTTGCCGCGGCCCGTTGTTCTGGAGGGGGATATCTCCCTGCCCGATTTCGGTCTGAGCCCTGAACAGATCATGTGGACCGCCGAGAACTGCGACGCCATGCTGCACAATGCGGCGAGTCTGTCATTCGTGACGACGGGCCGCGATGCCGAACCGTGGAAGTCGAATGTCGGTGGAACCCAGAACGCGATTGAATTCTGCCGTCAGGCTGGAATTCGCAAGTTCTTCCACGTGTCGACCGCCTATGTCGCCGGTACGCGGATGGGGCGGGTCTATGAGAATGAGCTGGATGTCGGGCAGGAGTTTGGCAACTGCTACGAAGAGAGTAAGGTGGCAGCTGAGAAGCTCGTTCGTGAAGCCAAGCACTTCGACTCCACGACATTCTTCCGTCCGGGGATCATTATCGGCGACAGTGTCACCGGGATGACGACCACTTACCACAACTTTTACGTTGCAGTCGGTCTCGCGAAATCACTGGCCGATCACAAGACCGTGAAGGACGAGACCGGGCTGGCAGTGGCCAATGAGGTGCACTTCAATATGAACGGCAACGAGCGTAAGCACCTCGTGCCGGTTGACTGGGTCTCGGCGGTGATGGCACACGTCATTGATCAGCCGCAACATTACGGCAAGACGTACCACTTGACCCCCAGTGTGCCGATCACCATGCGGCTGATCCGCGACGTCCTTGAGGCCGAAGTCGGCTTCTACGGCGTGGAGTTCTACGGAGCTGGCGACCGTCGCGCGGACTCTTCCGAAAACGAAGATGTCTTCTACCAGCACATGGAAGTTTACAACTCCTACTGGCGCGACGATCCGCAGTACGACACGACCAACACGCGAACGGCAGCCCCTCACCTGCCTTGTCCGCTGGTGGATCGGACGTTGCTGCGTCACCTGACCCGGGTGGCGATTGAGAACAAGTTCAGCTGGAAAGACCCGGTTGTCGAGGAACTGCCCGTCGCGGCAAAGGTTTGATTGACACTCTGCTGATCGACTTCTAAAACGCCCAGTGGTCAACGACCACTGGGCGTTTGTTCACTTTGTGGCCCCAGTCCAGGAGTCGTTCAAACGGAGTGGAGTCGTCATGGCGGATCATCGATCCCCCGTCGGGCGTGGTTCGGGCCTCAGGCCCCCCAACCGGTTTGGGGAAATCCACGCTGAACTGGATCTCGAACAAGTCGAACACGACGACGAGTATCTGGCGGCGCTGGCAAAGATTCCGACGCAGTATCTCCCCGACGACTCCCGGACGATCATTTCAGAGAACGACAGTCCCGATCTGCCTTTCCGCTACAGCCTCAACACCTATCGCGGTTGCCAGCACGGATGCAGCTATTGCTACGCTCGACCGACACACGAATATCTGGGGTTGAACGCGGGCCTCGACTTTGAAACGAAGATTTTCTTCAAGCCCAATGCCGCTGCGTTGTTTCGCGAGTGGCTGAACAGGGATCGGTACGCCCCGGGACCGATCATGGTCTCCGGGGTCACCGACTGTTATCAGCCTGGGGAGCGGGAATACCGATTGACGCGAGCGTGTCTGGAGGTCGCTCTGGAAGCCCGGCAGCCGCTCTCCATCGTGACGAAGAACGCCCTCGTGCTGCGCGATCTCGACCTGCTGCAGGAGATGGCCCGTCATCAGGTCGTTTCCGTCGCGGTCAGTGTGACAACGCTCGATGCCACACTGACCAGAGTTCTGGAACCTCGCAGCAGTACCCCCGAAGCCCGGCTGCGGGCGATCCGCACACTGAGCGAAGCGGGGGTTCCCACCCGGGCGATGCTCGCACCGATCATCCCCGGCCTGACCGATCACGAACTCCCGAATCTCGTCGCAGCTGTGGCAGAAGCCGGGGCGGAATCCGCAGGGATGATCCTGTTGCGGCTCCCACTGACGGTCAGGCCGGTGTTCCTCGATTGGCTGGCCCAGCATGCTCCGGAGAAACGTGAGAAGATTGAAGCTCTGGTTCGTTCGACCCGCGACGGACAGTTGAACCAGTCAAAGTTCGGCCAGCGGTTTCGCGGGACGGGGCCCATCGCAGATCAGATTCAGCAGACCTTCCGTGTTTTTTCGAAGAAGCATCGCCTCGATGGGGGAGGCACCTCGCTCGATTACTCGAGGTTTAAGCCGCCGAAGCCCAAGTCGGGGCAGTTGAGATTGTTCTGAGCGAGTCTCTCGCCCCGGCCGCTCGCCATGCGGGAGAGCCACTCCTACAATGCGGCCTGTGAACGCGGTGGTTCAATCGCGAGGCGTGCATGCCGATCCTTCCAATTGCTGTCTGGGAGCGGAATCCGTACTGGGTTCCCGAGTTACAGCGTCAGTTGGAACGCCTCGGGGTACGTGTGGCGACTTGCCGTAACGAGGCCGATGTTGCTGCCCGGACTGCTGAGGGGGCCCGTCAATTGGTGATTGCCCTGCCTCCGGGGGAGCGGTTGTCGCTGCCGGAGATCCAGCATTGGATTTCCAATGGGGTGCGAGTTCACGTGGTTCTCAACCCAGTCGATGAGCCATACCGGTGGTTTCTCCACGAACTTGGAGCAGCCAGTGTGTTCAACTTCGACGAGGCGAGAGCTTTCCTGATTGGGGCAGTGTCAGGCCTGGAGTATTCGGGAGAGCATTCCAGCTGATTGCGATTCAAACGACGGTCTCTCGCGAGTGACAGAAGAATTTCGAGCAAGGTGGTTTTGATGCTGACTGAACAGAGTGTCCGTGACGTTGTTTCCCAGGTTCGCGATCCGGAGATCGGAAGATCCCTGGGCGAACTCACCATGGTGCGCGAGGTCCAGGTCAGCGGCACTTCGGCGAAAATCGGTCTCGAACTCCCGACTCCCGCTTACCCCGATCGGGAACGGATTACGACTGCGGTCAAGCAGGCGGTCACGGCACTCGGAGCCTCGGGAGTCGATGTCGATTACACCTGGGCTGTCCGTGGCAAGGGAACTGGCGGGGCGATCGGCTTAAACGTCAAGAACGTGATCGCGGTCGGCAGCGGCAAAGGCGGCGTCGGCAAGTCGACGGTCGCTGCATCGCTCGCCCTCGGGCTGAAGCACTTCGGAGCCAAGGTCGGACTGATGGACGCCGACGTTTACGGCCCGAGTATCCCACACCTCGTTGGGGCCTCGTCTGGCAAGCCGGTGATCAAGCAGATTCAACTGCCCGACGGACGCGTGATGGAGCGGATCGTCCCGATCGATGTCGACGGGATGCCGACGATCTCGATGGGCTACATGGTTCAAGCGGACCAGGCAGTGATCTGGCGCGGTCCCATGCTGCACAAGGCGCTGTCTCAATTCCTGCAGCAGACCGATTGGGGCACCCTCGACTATCTAGTCATCGACATGCCGCCCGGAACGGGTGACGTGGCTCTGACCTTGTCACAGATGGTCGGTCTGGCGGGAGCAGTCGTCGTCTGTACTCCGCAGCAGGTCGCACTGCTCGACGCGGTCAAAGCGGTGTCGATGTTCAAGACGGTGAAGATCCCGATTCTCGGCATGGTGGAGAACATGACGGGCGAGATCTTTGGCCGCGGCGGTGCCAAGGCGAAGGCTGCGGAACTCGGAATGGCCTTCCTCGGAGAAGTGCCCGCGAATGCGATCGTTCGCGAGAAGGGGGACGCTGGCCAGATGGCCGACCTCTTCAACGAGAACACCCCGACGCGTGATGCCTTGCTTCACATGTGCCAGCGGGTCGCTATCGAAGTCGCCCGTTCGCTGATGGAAACTCCCAGTTTGCCGACCCTGGAAATTCTCTAGTCGGGATGAGTCCGGGGGCAGCGTTGATCGAACTCGAACAGACCAGCTGGCGGCGATCACTGGCGACCGCGATTCGCGATGTCGACACGCTGGTTCGCGCGCTGCAGCTGCCTGATGAGTGGACGGCGAACGCCACCGCTGCGGTGAAGTCGTTTCCTGTTCTCGTCCCGCGTAGTTTTCTCGCGAGGATGCGAGTGGGCGATCCTCACGACCCATTACTGAAGCAGGTGCTTCCGGTCATGGAAGAAGGGATCGCCCAGCCTGGGTTCGTCCTGGATGCTGTGGATGATCAGGCAGCTCGCAAGGCTCCCGGGCTCCTGCAGAAGTACGCAGGTCGTGTGCTATTGATGGCTTCGGGGGCGTGTGCGGTGAATTGCCGGTACTGTTTTCGGCGACATTATCCCTACAGCGAGGAACCTCGTCGGCTCGACGACTGGGAACCAGCTTTGGCGGCTATCGAGAGCGACTCGTCCATCCACGAGGTTATCCTGAGCGGAGGAGACCCCCTAACGCTGACCGACGAGCGGTTCAAGGTCCTGATCGAGCGACTGGATCAAATTGATCACCTGACTCGGCTGCGGATTCACTCCCGGTTGCCCATCGTGCTGCCCGATCGAGTGAACAGTGAGTTGCTCGATCAGCTGCGAAACACCCGCCTTCAGCCGGTGATGGTCGTGCATGCGAACCACCCGCATGAGATCGAAGCCGATTGCGCGGAAGCCCTGCGTCGACTCGTCCGTGCAGGGATTCCGACTCTGAACCAGGCGGTGCTGCTGCGCGGGGTCAACGATGATGTCGATTCACTGGCGGGACTCTGTGAGCGGCTGATCGATGTGGGCGTGATGCCCTATTACCTGCATGTGCTCGACCGGGTGGTGGGGACCTCGCATTTCGAGGTGGCGGAGGCGACCGGATTGAAATTGGTCGCGGCCCTGCGGTCACGGTTGCCTGGCTATGCGGTACCGCAACTGGTCCGCGAAATCGCCGGAGAGCAGAGTAAGACGCCCGTTGTGGATCGATAAAAGAGGTCTTGCCAAGCCTGCGGGCTGAGGCTGGTCAAAGAATATTCCTGAATTCTTTATGAATGCTTCCCACATAGGGGCCAACCTTGCAGCTCCACAAACAGCCGCCTCAAACTGGATGTGATTTTTCGGAAGTTCTAAGTCGTTCCTAACGAGTGTTTTACGGGCATTGTGTTGTGGTGATGTGACACCGAAATCCGGACCTAAGCCCCATGCAAATCTGATCTTGACGAAAACTTGCATGCTTGAATTCGATTCTCACAAGAGAGATAATCAGTTCTCTTCTTTGGATCGAACCTCTGTTGGAAAGAGCCATTCATGCTCAAGCAGAACGATATGGAAATGTTTCGGTCACAGCTGTTGCTCCTGCAATCGCGAATTCAAGGTGACGTCGACCATCTTTCCAACGGGGCGCTTGATTCAGGGGGTGGCGATTCAAAAAGTCCAACGCACATGGCGGAATTGGGGACGGAAACCTACGAGCAAGAGTTTTCGATCCGCATGATGGAGAGTGATCAGGAAGTTCTCGACGAAATTCGAGCCGCTCTGATCCGCATCGAAGAGGGAACCTTCGGACTGTGCCAGAGCTGTCAGGAAGAAGGTCGTCCACCGTCGAAGTCGTGGATTCCCAAGGTTCGCCTGAAGTATCTGCCCTACGCTCGCAACTGCATCGAGTGTGAGCGTCAGCGAGAAGGCCAGTACGTCCGCTAGACGTGGAAATTTACTGAGAACTCGAGGGGTAGGCAGCGATGTCTGCCCCTCATTTCATATTGGCGGGAGATAGAGTGTCCAGCCCGCAAAATGTCTCATATCTGATTTTCGATATCGAAACCGTGGCGGACGGCGCCCTGGTCTCCAAGATCCGCTTTCCCAAAGACGATCTGGAGCCGAAGGAGGCGATCACCCGCTACCGCGCGGAGCTGATGGCCCAGAACGGCAAGGATATTCTGCCGTTTACGTTTATGGTCCCGGCTTGCCTGATCGTGGCCAAGGTCGCCTCCGACTACCGGTTGATCGACCTGGTGGCTCTCGACGATCCCCAGTATCGCCCGTACCACATCGTCAAATCCTTCTGGCAGGGCTGGAAGCACTACTCCAAGCCGGTTCTCGTGACCTTCAACGGACGCGGGTATGACGTGCCGGTGCTGGAGCTTGCAGCGTATCGCTATGGGATCAGCATTCCCGAGTGGTTCAACGTCGGGGCACATTCATACGAGCAGTCGAGAAATCGGTATAACATCTCATCACATTTAGATTTGTGTGATTTGTTCTCGAACTTTGGGGCAGTCCGCATGAGCGGTGGGCTCAATTTGCTCGCCAACATGATGGGCAAACCTGGCAAGTCCGGGATCGATGGTTCGCAGGTCCAGGACTACTACGACGAAGGGAAAATCCAGGAGATCGTCGACTATTGCCGCTGTGATGTCCTGGATACTTACTTTGTATTCCTCCGCAGTCGTGTCCTGCTCGGGCGCCTCAGCCTCGAAGAAGAGCAGAAGATTGTCGACGAGACGAAGGTCTGGATCGAAGCACGAGCGGACCAGCAGCCGGGCTTGAAGCACTACCTGGAACATTGGGGGGACTGGAAAGCCCCTGAGTAGTGGAACCAGACGGAATTGAGCGGAATGTAGCCGTATTCGAGCAATCTTTGCGTGTTGTGGTTGTAAGGTGTTATTGCAGTTGGATTTGCGGTTTGTTTGGGCGATGCAGGTCTCGCGGAAGTCCCAATTCTCAGCGGAGATCTTGAAGAAATCCGCCTTTTTCCTGTGCCGGAAGATTCGATACAGCCGAATTAACCAGAATAGTTGATGTCGTCGGAGCAATCCGACCGATCAGTACCTTGACGAACCGTCATACGGTCAAAGATCACCGGTTCCGGCCAAGGCACGATGCCCGGTGCCAAGAACTCTGAAGGAGTCAGTTTCATGCTTCTGCCACGGAAATGGGTGCTGTCTTTGGGACTGCTCGCGACAGTCCCCAGCATTACGCTGGCCGGGCCGTTTGACGGAAAGCCGAAGTCGAACGCTCGTCCTGCCGCTACTCGTCCCTCTGCTAAATCCTCGGACCGATCCAATGAAGAGATCGCCAAGGATGTGGCTCGCGAAATGAAGGGCGCTGGGGTCAAAGGGAAGGGAGTCGACATCGTCGTCATGGACGGTGTGGCCACCCTGACAGGCCAGGTGGGTTCGCCGGAGCAGATTGCTCGGGCGACTCAGGCGGCCTCCCGCGTGGCTGGTGTCGATTCGGTCGACAACCAGCTCGCCACGAAGGATTCAGGATCACCCATCGGTGATCAGTCGATTCAACTCGCCCAGTACGAAGCTCCTCCACAGGGGGGGTATCAGGGCGCTCCAGCTGCAGGCGGACCAGCCGCTGGTGGCCCACTCCTTGGACCTCCGAATCAGGCCTACTCGACTCCACCACCACCGGTGACGATTCCCGCGCAGCCCGCTGCCGGACCATCGAACCAGCAGGTTGCTCAAGGCATCGCTGACAAGATGGCTCAAGCGGGACTGAGTGCCTATGACATCGAAATCCGCTTCAAGAACGGGGCTTGCAGCCTGATCGGCGAAGTCTCCAACGTCACTGAAGCTCAGAATGCTCAACGTGCCGCACAGAGCGTGCCTGGCGTGCAGCAGGTCCTCAACCGCCTGACCGTCAATGGTCGTCCGGTCGCTGCAGCACCTCAACCCATGGGCCGACCCGGAGCTTATCCTCCCGGTCTGGCTGTTGGTCAGGGACAGTTGCCACCCGGCCTGCCATCACAGGCAGCTGGTCACAACCCCATGATCCAGCAGATGCAGATGCAGCAGATGCAAATGGAGCGGATGGCTCAGATTCAGCAGACCGGTATGGGCGGACCTGGCATGGATGGTTCCCCCATGGGAGCCCCCGGCATGGGTGGACGTCCTCAGGGTGGTGTCACCCCAGCTGGTCATCACATGATGTACAACCAGCCGAACGTTCCCGATTACGCCTGGCCAACTTACGCTCAGCACGACAACTACGCAGCTGTGACTTATCCAAGTCAGTATGACGCGAGTGCCTTCCCGTACATCGGCCCCTTCTATCCCTATCCTCAGGTGCCACTCAACTGGCGTCAGTCGACCTTGGAATGGAAAGACGGCTCGTGGAATCTGCGGTTCAGTACCCGCACCGACAAGTGGTGGTGGTTCATGAGCCCCAACAACTGGCACTAATCTCTGAGAAGGCATAAAGCCTTCCAGAGTTCAGCCAGCCGGACATCAACGATGCCCTCGTGACACTTTTGTCACGAGGGTGTTTTTGTTTTGGTGTCAGGCATTTCTGCCAGTAGGACAGACATTCCTGTCGGTCCCCACAGAGTACCACCCGGCAACATCATCTCGCCCAATCCGGAATCGTAAACAGCTCAATCACCGGCACCCGAAAACCCGGCAGCAACGCGATGTTCTCGAGCATCATCTCGGCATCCAGATTCCGAGAGCCTCGCTCTTCGAACAGCTGGACTGTTTTAGTCTTCTGATTGATCAGCCAGACCGCCGGAACTCCCCACGTCTGATACTGGGCCACTCGCTGCTCAATACCCTGGTGGCGATCTGGTGTCGACAGCACTTCGATCACCAGCTCCGGAACCGTGACGGTGGCGGCCTGATCTGACTCCGCGAACCGTGGCCCCTTGAGAAAGATACTCACAGCAGGGAAGTAAACGGTGTCGGGTTGCCGACCGACATGCAGTCCGAGATCAAAACACGCATACCCCGCATCGACCGAGTGGAAATAGATCGACAATGCTTTCGACAGGTTAAGAACCACCGTCCCGTGATCGACATCGGGCGGTTCCAGAAAGACTGGTACGCCCGCATGCAACTCCGCCCATTGCCCCCCTTCCGGCATCTCGCCGCGCTGGTCGAGGAACTGCTCAACGGTCATCGCCACCTGGATCATGTTCAAGCCTCAGCATTCCGTGCGGTCAATTGCTTCCATTGGAACAAATGGCAGTTGAGTTCGTAAAGAGTCCTCCACGAGACAGTCACCTCTCATGCCCGGCTTTGGCACTCGACACACATCGGTGTAAACTGAAAGCGAACGAGTGAACCTGGTCGACCTGGCTGGGGATGCCCGCCTACGACTTCTGTGTCACCTCTGTGAAGCCTCACCATGCAATTCATCGACCCCCATGTTCACATGGTCTCCCGCACGACGGACGATTATGAGCGGATGGCGCGCATGGGGTGTGTCGCGATGAGTGAGCCCGCCTTCTGGGCCGGGTTTGATCGTGGCAGCGCGGAAGGCTTTCGCGACTATTTTCGCCAGCTGACGGAGTTCGAGCCCAAACGCGCCAGCTGGTCAGGTCTGCAACATTTCACCTGGCTCTGCATCAACGCCAAGGAAGCGGAGAATGTCTCGCTCTCTCGCGAAGTCATCAAGATGATCCCCGAGTTCATCCACCGGACCGGAGTGCTGGGGATTGGCGAGATCGGTCTCAACAAGAATACGAAGAATGAATCGACGATCTTCGCTGAACATCTCGAACTGGCTGCCCAGCTCGATGAACTTGTCCTGATCCACACTCCCCATCTGCAGGACAAGTACAAGGGCACGCGGATGATTGTCGACATGCTCCAGGAGCGGTCTGATCTCGATCCGAGCCGGGTCTGTATCGATCACGTCGAGGAACACACAGTCCGGCTGGCCAAAGAAAATGGCTTCTGGTGCGGCATGACTCTGTACCCGACCACCAAGTGTACCCCTGCCCGAGCCGCCGACATCATCGAACGCTGGGGCGACGACCGGATCATGGTGAACTCGGCGGGCGACTGGGGCCCCAGCAATCCGGTGGCTGTGCCCGACTTCATCATGGAGATGCGCCGCCGGGGACACAGCGAGGCCAAGATCCGCAAGATCGTCTACGAGAACCCCCTGGAGTTCTTCAGCCAGTGCAACCGGTTCCAGTTCAAGGCCCCGGTGTAGTCGCCAAGAGAAAGAATCGGGACACAGATTTTCAGGATGACACAGATTTGGATCAGGCAATTCTCTGATCCGTGTCATCCCTTCGATCTGTGTCCCCGAAAATCACTGGGCCAGCGTTTCCGCCACATCAGTGCGGTAAGCAGTGATGCTGGGGATCAAGCCGCTGAGAGCAGCCAGGCCGAGAGTGATCGGCAGGACGATCGCCTCCCACGGAGAGAATGCCCGCGGGTCGATCAGTAGGCCGCTTCTCGCTTCGATGATCGGACTGGCGATGAAGACCAGTCCATGGCCGAGCAGAAGCCCGAGCACGCCACCTCCCAGACACAACAGCAGCGTCTCGCACAGGATCATCAGCGACACCGTACGACGCTGCGCTCCGAGTGCCCGCATGATGGCGATCTCGCGCCGACGTTCATTCATCGAGTTGTAGATGCTCACGAAGATCCCGATCCCCGACACAGCCACGATGAGCCCGGTCAGGCACAGAAACGCCAGCTGGACGTTCCCGACGAAGAGCCGCATGATCTTCTCCATGACCGATACCGGGTTGACTGCCATGGCGATCCCTTCTTCGTTCAACTCGGTTTCGATGCTGAGGGCAAAGTTGGCCCGCGTCAGCTGGTCACCTTCCTCGCCCTTCGTATAGATCAGGATGGCTGACACTTCCTTGGAGAGATCGGGCACCGCATGGGCGGCATGCTTGGGGTTGAGCTTGAGCGCCGCTTGCTCGCGACGTTCGTTTTCCAATTCCTTTTCGTACTTCTTGAAAAGCTCCGCCTCAGGCTCCTTGAAGTACAGGGCCTCCTTCTTGATGGCTTCAGCCAGCGGGTTCTCGTGTCCGGCCAGCATGAAGAAGCCGTCGATGTGGACAAAGACCGTCCGGTCATTGGGCGTCCCGGTCGCCGCCAGGATCCCCTTTACGGTGAACTTCTCGTCGTGGATGTGGGCGTCTTCGCCTCGGCCGCCTCCATGGACCAGTTGGAACTGAGAGCCGATCTTCCATCCGTTGCGTCGGGCCACCTCAGATCCGATCACGGCGTCCCAGCTGCCCCGCAAGAAATCGCCCGGAGTTTGCACGCGAAAAGGTTGCGGTTTAGGAGTGCGTGCATAAGGAAGCTTGAAATACTGTGGCGTCGTACCGATGACCGGGAAGTCTCCCTGTTCGGTGGCGTCACCAAAGCAGAGAGGGATAGCCAACTCAACACGCTTGTCTGTCGCCCACTTCTGATAGTAGCGCCACGGCATGTTCGAGATGGAGTTCTCCATTCGATACACAGCGGCCAGAACCAGCTGTGTGGGGCTGCCCGCCGGACCGATGATCAGGTTGTAACCACTGCCGCTCTGTGAAAACTGCTTCCCGACTATCTGATGCAGAATCAGGACGCCGACCATCAAAGCCACACCGAGGGCAACGCTGATCATTGTGAGCCATGACGCCACGCCACGTTGCCGCATGTTCTTAAGTGCGATCTGGAACAGGTTCATGCGGATGCTCCCACGGATGGACTCTGGGCGGGCTGGTTGAACTGGCTCAAGGTCTCCACGCGGTCAAACGCCGCGGCGACCTCGGGAGCATGAGTGACCAGCAGCAGCGAGATCTTGTTCTCGCGGCAGGCATCCCGGATCAGTTCGAGGATCTTCGACTGGTTCGCCTGATCGACGCTGGCGGTTGGTTCATCAGCCAGCATCAGCTTCGGAGAGTTCGCCAGCGAACGGGCGACGGCCACTCGCTGTTGTTCACCCACCGACAGCATCGACGGTCGATGGTTCAGCCGTTGTCCCAGACCGACCCGGTCGAGCAGTTCCTTGGCCCGCGTCCGATTCGCCCGGCCACTGAACGACATCCCCAGCAGGACGTTCTCCAGTGCCGTAAACGCCGGGAGCAGGTGGAATGTCTGGAAGACGATCCCGATCCGCTGAGCGCGGAACCGGTCACGAGTGGGCTCGTTGAGCTTCGTAATGTCAGTTCCGTCGACGCGGATCGCGCCTTCGTCGATCGTCGTAATTCCGGCGATGGAATTGAGCAGCGTTGTCTTGCCGCCGCCGCTGGAGCCGATCAGTGCGACCTGCTCACCAGATTTGAGTTCAAACGAGGAGATGCCAAGGATCGGCAACCGCGAGCCGTCGGGGAGCGAATAGCTCTTGCGGACATTTTTGAGTTCGAGAGACATCGTAGAGTCCTGAGGAGTCTCACCCGACCAGTCAGTGAGCACCGCAGTCTACGCATTTTCGAGTCTCTAAGCGACTTCGTGTACCACAATCACATTGTGCCGACTCGTCGACAGTCCCGTCCCCGACAGCAGGATGATGCGATCACCGCGCTCCAGATCTCCATTGGCCTGACCACGCTGCACCACGTAGTCGACCAGATGTCGATCGTCATGGGCCGGGGCATCCGGGACCGGAATCACCCCCCAGTACAAACACATCCGGCGAAGTGAAGAAATGCTGTCGCTGACCCCGATGATGGGCACGAACCGGCGATTCTTGGAGATACTCAATGCGGCCCGCCCCGTCGAGCTGCCGACCACGATCAGCTTCGCCGAAAGCTCCTCGGCCAGGCGTCCTCCGGCCCGCGCAGCTGCGTCGGTGATGGGACTGACTCCGGGGGTCGGCTGGTTGTCTTCGTCCCGGTCGCGTTGACGTTCTCGCAACAGCGGTTCGGTGACCGTGGCGATCCGGTGCATCATCTCCACCGCTTCACGCGGGTACTTTCCGATCGCGGTCTCACCAGAGAGCATGCAGGCATCGGTACCATCGAGGATCGCGTTCGCCACGTCGGTGGCCTCCGCCCGGGTCGGGATGCGCGAGTTGTGCATGCTGTCGAGCATCTGCGTCGCGATGATGACCGGTTTTCGGGCACGATGACAAGCCGCCACAATCCGCTTCTGGGCCACTGCGATCTCGGCAATGTCGACTTCGACACCCAGATCGCCGCGTGCCACCATGATGCCGTCTGCAGCCTTGACGATTTCTTCGAGATTCAGGAGTGCTTCTGGCTTTTCAATCTTGGCGATGATGTGCGGCTGATTCGCAACGTGCTGCGACTTGATCAAGTTCCGCAGATCGACCAGATCCTGGGCCGTGCGAACAAAACTCAAACTGATGAAGTCGACTTCCGCCTCGACTGCCCAGACCGCATTGGCCTGGTCGACATCACTCATCGCAGGAGCCTTGAGAGCGACATTGGGCAGATTGACGCCTTGCTTGCTGCGGAGTGTTCCTCCCTGCGTGACTTCACAGACAGCTCGCAGCCCGTCATTCGACAGAACCCTTAATGCCACCGTTCCGTCGGCCAGCATGATCCGGTTCCCCTCGATCAATTCATCGAGGAGGGGTTCGTAGATACACGTCATCTCGCGTGGGTCGGTGGTCTCGTTCCCGCGAATGAAGGCGACCTGCTCGCCGACGACCAGGTCAATCGAGCCCCCGGGAATTTCTCCCAGCCGCATCTTCGGCCCCGCCAGGTCGACCAGCACAGCCACCATCCGTCCGGTCCTCTTCTCCGCCAGTCGAATCCGGTCGAGTCGAACCTGGTGTTCGACGGATGAACCGTGAGCAGTGTTCAGACGAAAGACATCGACCCCAGCCAGTATGAGTTGCTGCAGCATCTCGACAGAATCACAAGCTGGCCCCGCAGTGGCCACAATCTTCGTGCGACTTTCACGTTTCCAGGAATCCAG
>CANJZR010000034.1 GCA_947479075.1 Planctomycetaceae bacterium | reverse complement strand
CCCCGACCAGATTGATCCCATGGTCATTCATGTTGTCAAAGTTGCGGACGAATCGCTCGGTCACTGCATCACTGAAGAATGCATTCCCACAGCGAAGCCCCCACAGGTCGACCTCATGGCCTCCCAGAAACGCCCGCTGATCGCGGATCTCAAACTCCTTGGGCTCGGCTTTCTCAGCGGGGGCTTCGACGGCGATCCCCTCTCCGACCGCGGAGAGGTCGTCAAACCGGGAGTGTGCATCGGCCTTCGACCACAAGCCAATTCGACCATATCCCCGGATCGAAGTGTCCTCCGCCTCAACGGTGATCTTGTCATCCAGGCGGCACTCGATCCTCGAGCCTCGCATCTGAACCCGCAACGTGTGCCAGTTTTGATCTCCCGGGGCCTTCACGCTTCCCAGCTGGAATCGTTTGCCATCGAGAACCTTGTAGATCCGCAACGAGTCTTCCAGCGGATTGAACCGGGCCACGTAGTAGGTACTTGCATTCTTGGCCCGCCAGACAATCCCACCGCCTTGATCGACGACGCCGGAGATTGCTTGTAGGCGAACACTGACATCAACATCGGAGTACAGAACGGTCGCATTCAAAACCACATTGAACACCGTGTCCGAACTCCGTGCCGACTGAACGATTACCCGGTTGCCCGCATCATCCGCGACTTTCCATTCCCCTTGCACGGTCCGATATCCGACAGCCTCTGTCCCAGTAGGATCACTCTCAAACCCCCACGAACTTTTTACTTCAGTGGAGGAAGCTGTGATCGGCCAGATCGTCGCAAATAGCACCAAGAACAGGATGCCAGACAGAGACAGTCGTCGTCTTCCACATTCTCGCTGCAGATACTGGTGCTTCATCGTGGATGCCTGTCCTTGGATAGTCAGGAATGGAGTTGCTGTGGGTCTGCTCGCAATGCGATTAGCGATCGACATGGGAGATGTGACTTCTCGATTGATCCATTATGTGCAAGTGATCGCCAATGTGAGACGACACGTTGGACGTCGGCTGCCCTCGGTTCCATGCCGCCTTAATCGCCACAGGCGAGGGCGAGGTATTCCCTCCTTGCTTACGCAAATCAGGCTGCCGACGGTGGGGAATATTCCCTTCACGGAAGCGATTTTTGAAGGTTCCCCGTTGGCGGAAAAAACACCACACGTCGGAAAGACCGCCTGTCACATGTCGAGCTTCACTTTTCGGCCAACGGACTTGTCTGACGCCCCGCTGACAGAGCCATACTCGGCCGCCAGCAATTCGTGCGCGCCAAGTGTCAGCAAGGTGGCGAGGATGGAGTTGAAGGAGCACTCCGGCAGCCCACCCCCACTTCAAGTTCATTTCACCCGGATAGCCACGAGTGAGGGCTGACATGTGACGTGGAGTTGGGAGGGCCACCTGTGAACATTCCTTCTCCCGCAGCTGGGAAATGGACGGCGGTGCTTGAATCTGCTCCCCGGTTGTGTGAGATTATCGCCGTGGAGAACGAGCCGACTGCCGTGCACGCCCTGATCGGGCGATGTGAGTTTTATGGCTTTGGTGCAGCATCTTCTCCGATGGGTGACAGCCCGGCGATTGACAGCGTGTTTGCTGTTGTTTGTCTCGGTGGGAATGCTATTTCCGTTGTCGTATCCGTCTGGTAACTCGATCCCGGAGAAAGATCCGTCGGCCCCGTTTCCTTGTCAGAATCGCCCCTGTGGATGCAAGACAGCTGCGCAGTGCTGGAAGAAATGCTGTTGCTTCACGAATGCTCAGAAGCTGGCCTGGGCCAAGAGCCGGGGCGTCAAAGTTCCCCGGTACGTCGTTGAAGCAGCTCGATCCGAATCATGTGGCAAGGTGGCAGCCAAGTGCTGCTGCAAGTCCAAGGCGACTGCTGGCAAGTCTGATCAAACTGCAGAAAAGCCAAACGAAGGCGGGCTCACGCTGAGCCTCGACACCCTGCGTTGTTCGGGGATCGATACGTCGATCTCGGGCATCCCGATCTGTGTGGTGCCTGAACTGGCTGTTTCGCTTCTGGTGGCCCGTCCAGCGAGCCTCCCAACAACAGCCCCAGAGATCAGTCCATTAATTCCGGTCGAGCGTCAACCACCGACGCCTCCCCCCAAGATATTGCTGTCCTAGCACACTCCTCGCTCCCTGCGCTCGTTGATTGAGCGACTGGTTGAGTTTCGCGCCCCGATTACGTGGTGCCAGAGCCAGCGCGCTCATGTTCATGGAATAGCTCGTTCTCCACAAAGCGAGTGACATTCGGGATGTGAGCGCGCCCTCTGGAGCACACGCGAAAGAAGCTGCCGCTCGCGGTGCGCTCATACCCACACATTGAGTGCATCGACAGACACATCTGAATCGGCATTGGCAGTGTTTGTGACCACAGCCTGCGCAGGCCAACTCAGTTCAGCAGGTCAAATTGCGAGGAATTCTCTCAATCTCCTCATACCCTCATTCACTCCTGGTACGGGATGAATGGATCGATTTATTCTTGATCGGAATGGAAAATGTCGTCCACGCTTGAAGTCCCCTCGTCCAAGGTTCCGTTACCCACTTTGACGCCCCAGGCAGTGCCGAGAACACGACCGCTCTCGACGCGAATTCTGCATCTACTGCGTCGTGGGCACTTGTATCTAGGGCTCGCTCTGTTTCCCTGGGCGATTCTCTATGGGTTTACTGCGTTCATTTTCAATCACCCGGCGGTGCTGTCTGACCTGCCGGTGACTTATTTCACGCGGGCCGATCTGGTGGGTACGCCTCTGGAGAATCCGCCCTCAGCGCGTGATCAGGCCGCTGCACTGGTGGCTGCGATCAACGAGAAGCAGAAGCCCTTGGTTCCTTATGTACTGGGAGCAGGTGAAGTACGGCACGTGAATCGGGACTGGATTGTGGGCTCGGTCAAAGTGGGCCCACGCTCAATCTCCGTTCTGTACGACCCCCGCACGGCGAGTGGCATGATGCGTGAGACTGCTCCCACCAAGCCAGCGGCTGAGCAAGCTCCGTTCTCCACCGGTCCGGGTGAGGGGGCACCGACTCGCGGTATGGGGATGGGTATGGCTCCGATGAAACGTCAGACGAATGGAATCACTCTGGAGAACAACCTGATTGATCTGTTCAAAGCAGCTGTGCCCACTCTGCTGGAACGCAAAAGGCTGCCGACCGGCGAGGTGACCGTCACGATGGTCCCCGACTTGAAGTTTCCGGTCGCGGCGGGTGACCAAGCCTGGACAGCAACTTACAACCCGCTGACGACTGTGGTGTCGGGAGTCGCTGGCAAAGACCAGAGCGATCTGACTTTCCGCAATTTTCTGCTGCGGATGCATCTGGCACGAGGTTATCCCGGCGAGATCAACACGAAATGGTTCTGGGCGGTCGGAGTGGACGCCATGGCGATTGTGTTGTGCTTCTGGGGTTTGTCGGGGCTGCTGATGTGGTGGCAGATCAAGTCGACTCGCAAGCTGGGGTTTGCAGTTCTCACGCTGAGTGCGATTGCCGCGACCTCATTGGGGATCGCGATGCACGGCGTATTGAGCTGATTGCTTCATGCTCCCTCGCTCCGTATTCGATTCCTCCCACCAGTCAGAAGTGAATTCAAACCATGAGTAACCGTATGTCCGTGTTGATGTTTGTGCTGTTCGCGATGGGCTGCGGTGGACCTCCAGCAGGGCCACAAAAGTTTCCGGTCACCGGAGTGGTCACCGTCAACGGCATGCACGCCGAGCGGGTGGCTGTGACGTTTCACCACTCCGATGAATCACTCCCCTCCAACCTGCGTTACCCGACGGGTGTCACGGATGCCAGTGGACGATTCACGCTGTCGAGTCAGGCGGAAAACGATGGAGCCGTCAAAGGCGAGTATCGCGTGACCTTTGCTTGGCTCTCTTCGCCCGACCTGGATGCGATTGACATGTTTGGTGGAGGTCTAGGAACCCCCGCCCGAAGCGAACACACCGTCCAAGTGCCACTGCCAAGCGGAGAGTTGAAGTTCGACCTGACGTTCCCGGAGGCCAAGCTCAAACGTCCTCGTGCAGTCAGGCCTCGGTGATCCGCAAATTGCTGCCATTTGTTTTGGGCGACTCTTCGTCCTTCCGGTGATCACGTCCGATCACTGCGTTGAGATCGCCTCTCTTTCTTGAAAGGTTGTGTCCCATGAAGTCTTCCATTCGCCGAGGTTTCACCCTCATCGAATTATTGGTGGTGATTGCCATCATCGCGGTTCTGATCGCCCTCCTCTTGCCTGCGGTGCAGCAAGCCCGCGAAGCCGCTCGCCGCTCGCAATGCAAAAACAATCTCAAGCAGCTGGGCCTTGCGTTCCATAACTACCACGACACGTACAATCGCATGCCGCACAACAATCCCAATGTCCTGCGAGCCGATGGCAAGTACTTTGTGCAAGGGCCGTGGAGCATCTCGATCCTGCCATACATCGAGCAGGCCAATCTTTACAACCAGTGGAACAATAGTCTGGGTTTTGCAGAGGGGACGAATCTTCCACTGCTGACCACCCCCATGCCCACGTATCGCTGCCCATCGACACCAGTTCCCGCGATTGGTTCGTTTGTCGGCCTGACAGCCTCAACAGCGTTCACAGCGGATCGTGATTCAATGGGAGCCGGTGTCAGGTACAACGCGACTGCGGTGGACTATCACCCTCCGATCAATGCCCACACTCCTCCGATGGACAATAACACCACGACATCGCCCCGAGTCCCGGCGATCATGGCTCAGTATTCGACGAACTCATTCAAGAATGTGACCGACGGACTGTCGAACACCATGTTGCTCGGAGAAATTGCAGGATATCCCAATCGCTTTAATCAGCGAGTCAGTGTCGGCGACAACGCCCCCGGCTTTGGCCATTTGGGGTCATGGTGTCGCGTGCAGACTATCAAGTCGAATCTGGCAGGCAATGTCCTGTATGGCGGGAACTGTCTGGTGAACTGCACGAACTACGCGGGCTCGAACCTCTACTCATTCCATGTCGGTGGAGCACATATCACGCTCGCCGACGGTTCGGTGCGTTTTCTATCGGAGAGTGCTGACATGACCACGATCTTCCGTCTGATGGCCATCCAGGACGGTGAAGTTCTGGGCGAGTTCTAAAAGGTCTCCTGCGCGAAGCTCACCTGATTCACTTGATATCACGCCCCCTCACAAAGGGGCGTCTTTTCCTCATTCAGAAGAAGATCCATATGTGGCACACCATCCTGTTGGCTTTGACCTGTCTCCCGGCTGCAAATCCCGAGTCCTGGCCGGGCTTCCTCGGTGCGGGACACTCCGCAATCGCCCCTGAGTCGATTCCTCTCACCTGGGCTCCGGCCGAGCATGTCGCCTGGACAACTCCGCTGACCGGGTTTGGTCAATCGAGTCCGGTCATCTGGAATGATCGAGCGTATGTCTCGACCATCGATGGGCCGATGAAAGACAGCCTGATCGTCACAGCCATCGCCCTTGATGATGGGCGAGTGTTGTGGCAGAAGTCGTTCCCCACGAGCGCCCCCGTTGAGAACGGAACTTTTGTCAGCCGAGCGGCCCCCACACCGGTCGTCGATGCCGAACGAGTTTACTGCTTCTTTGAGGGCGGTGATGTCGTGGCCATTACGCACGCGGGCGAATCCGTCTGGCAGGAATCGCTCTCCAAGAAGTACGGCAAATTCGACAACGTCTACGGGCTGGCTGCGTCGCCCGTTCAAACGGAAGACCGCGTGATTGTGCTCGTCGACCACTTTGGTGAGTCTTACATCACGGCTTTAAGCAAAGCAGACGGAAAGGAATTGTGGCGGACCAAACGCGAGAGCCGTGGCAGTTGGACCTCTCCCATGCTCATGACGATCGATGGCGAACCACAAGTGATCTGCAGCTCGGCGGGAACCATCGATGGCTACAGTCCAACCACCGGGGAACAGCTGTGGACGCATGGAGGTGTCGGCGGCAATCGAATCTGCAGCCCCTGGAGTCTTGGTGACGGCGTCTTCCTGGTGGGTTCTCAGACCAGTCGGGAGTTCCCCGACGAGGGTGTCGTCAAACAATCCAACTTCGCGATGCAGGTGTCTCGCACCGAGGGGAAGTGGACGCCAAAGGTTTCCTGGCGAACCGAGACAGCAGTGCCGAGCATGGCCTCACCGATGGAGCATGCCGGGTATGCCTACTGGGTCAATCGGCAGGGTGTCGTCTACTGTCTCGACGCCAAGACGGGCGAGCAGAAGTACGCCGAACGCATCGCACAGTCGCCGTGGGCCACTCCACTGGGTCTCGGTGATCGGATCTATTTCTTCGGTAAGGATGGCCTGACGACCGTCCTGAAGGCCGGCCCCACGTTCGAAAAGCTGGCCGAGAATCAACTGTGGGATCCGAACATCAAACCGGACCAAGCACTCATCGACAAAGAGACCGACCCGAAACGCAAAGCGGGCGCCGCCATGCACGCCAAACCTGAAGTCATGGGCATCGCCGCCATCAATGGCACGTTGCTCATCCGCACCGGGAAGCAGCTGTTCTGCGTGCGGAAACCACAATAGTGTGACTATTTTCTCTCATTCTCTAACCTCGAGTACCTCCCATGACAAAGTCAACTATCTCGTAACGCGTTTGCGGATTCACGCTCATTGAGTTGCTCGTCGTCATTGCCATCATCAGCCGTGCTGATGGCATTGCTGCTGCCCGCCGTGCTGCAAGCCCGCGAAGCGGCTCGCAGGACGCAGTGCAAGGATCATTTCAAGCAGCTGGCTCTGACGCTGCACAACTACGCGGACACGAACCGGGTCTTTCCCTTAACGGCTACGGCCGACAAGGATGGCCCTCTCGGGGACTTCACCTATGAATGGGGATTCGCTTGGCGGACTTCCCCGGAATCGCGGGCGTGGTCGCGGGTGATGGTGCCGTCATCCCAGCTCACCTCTTGGTCCTGCAGATCGGAACTATCCTGTTGTGGCATTCCGCAATTCAGCCTGAGCAGAATGCACAGCTGGACCAGTCCACTTGTACCGCGTAGAAGCTTGCGCACTGTCTTGAGAGTCATCGTCTCCGGGGTTCGGATACGGCAAGTGAACAGCAACTCGTGACACTCTGGCTCAGGGCGTCTAACCGCGACTACAAACGAACAAACGAGCGGGCTACTGGCCCGCTCGTTTGTTTTTGAGTTCTCAACTCTCCGGGTATCAAACGGAGTTTTGCAGGCTTACTTATGATAGCCGAGCGAAATCATCACGTCGTAGAGTTCTTCGAAGGTGATAAATCGACGGTGATTGCTGACTTTGTACAGGTCGACGGCGGCGGCGAGTTCGTTGACTTCCGGACGACCCGCTTCGCGAGAGTCCTGGAACTGGCGTCGCTCACGAGGGGCTTGTCCTTCAGCGCGTCCCTGACGGCGGTCGACGAAGGGCATGGCAGAGGTTTGGGTCTCATCGATGGTGGCTTGCATATCACTGCTTCCGGTTGTTCGGAGAAATGTTCATGCAACACTAGGTCGCCGACTCCCCCACGCAACTTGTTTTCGCCGACTCCGAGCCCGGTCTCGCGTCGAAGCAGACCGTTTTCGGGAGACATGACGATTATTCCGAATCTCGGGACTGGAGTTGTTTTGGCAACATCGAGGACGGTGGAATTGGGGGGCGAACTTCCCAAACGCGCAAGATTTCGGCGTTTGTCTGTGCAAGTCGACTTGAGGCTGTCTGTGAGATCAGCGGCAATTCCTGCCGAATCGAGCGGACCGCAGCGACCGGAGAAAGCCTGCCTCCCCCGGAGTCTCCATCCTCACTGAAGTCTGAAAATCACCCGAACTTGTCCCCTGCCCGACACCGGGGATCGCGATAGAATTTTGAGAGTCCACCCAGCAGGGATTGATTTCCTGCCCCGGTTGACATATTCATCGTGAAGTCATCACTTTGCGACGCTGGGGAACCATGGGCTCTGACGCCCTTCAGACACGGTCCCCGGTCACAGCATCCGTTACAGGGCGACTCCTGTTGCGGCCTACCTTGAGAGATGGCACCTCGCATTGCCTGCAGACGTCTCACGACCGATGCGGGTGCCCGCCTTGGGTAATCACCACCGGACCATGTCCACCATGTCAGAGTCTTCTTTCGCGTTCAACAGCCAAAGCCTTCTTTACATCGAAGACCTGTATGCTCGCTTCCTGAATGGCGATGCCGATGTGCCAAAGGAGTGGGCCGACTATTTTCGCAGCTCGATGAATGGGCATGCCCAGTTGCCAGTCAATGGCAACGCCAGCTTTACGCCGCCCTTTCCGTCTCGCAGCATGTTCAATCCACCCGGAGGGGGAGGATCAAACCACTTCCGCAGTGAACAGCGACTCAACATCGCCCTGCGTCAGGAACGCGTCGACTCACTGGTTCATGCCTATCGATCACTCGGCCATATTTCCGCCAAGGTCGACCCACTCAAGGTCAAGGTCGAGACGCCACCCGAACTCGATCACTCGTTCTATGGGTTCTCGGATGAGGACCTCGATCGTGAAGTCTCGACGGAATTGCTCGGAGGCCCCGACGCTCGGACCCTGCGTGGGGTGATCAACTGGCTCAAGCAGACCTACTGCCGCTCGATCGGCGTGCAGTACATGCATATCGAGAGCCTCGTCGCCCGGCAGTGGCTGCAGCAGCAGATGGAGACGACCGCGAATCGGCTCAAGCTCGACATCGCAGATCAGCGGCGCATTCTCGAACGACTGGCCGACGCGGTCTGCTTCGAGAAGTTCATGTGGGATAAGTTCAAGGGCACCAAAACGTTCTCCCTCGACGGGGGCGAGACTCTGATCCCCCTGCTCGACCAGGCTGTCGAACGCGCAGCTGGGCTCGGTGCGAAAGAAGTCGTCCTGGCGATGGCACACCGTGGACGCTTGAACGTTCTCTATAACACGATGGGCAAGCAGGGTCGCCAGATCTTCCGCGAAGTCGAAGACCAGCACGAGTACCTCGGCTTCGACGACGTGAAGTATCACCTCGGTTACAGCACCGATCGCAAGCTCCCGAACGGCGGCAAGGTGCACCTGTCACTCTGCTTCAACCCCAGCCATCTGGAGTTCGTCAATCCGATCGCGATGGGACGTGTCCGGGCCAAGATGGACGCGATTCAGGACTACAAGCGGACCAAGGGCTGTTGCATCCTGATTCACGGAGACGCCGCCTTCATCGGGGAAGGTGTCACCCAGGAAACGCTGAACCTGTCCGAACTTTACGGTTACAAGATCGGCGGCGTGGTTCACATTATCGTGAACAACCAGATCGGTTTCACCACGTCGGCCCGCGAAGGACGCTCCTGCCGCTATGCTTCGGATGTCGCCAAGATGCTCGACATCCCGATCTTCCACGTGAATGGGGAGGATCCGGAAGCTGTGGCGCAGGTCGTGAAACTGGCGATGGAGTTTCGGGTGAAGTTCCAGCGGGATGTCGTCATCGACATGTACTGCTTCCGGCGTCGCGGCCATAACGAGGCCGACGAACCCCGGTTCACGAACCCGATGATGTACAAGAAGATCGACCAGAAGCCGTCAGTCTTCGAGAGCTATAAAGAGTCCTTGGTGAACTACCGCGGGCTGACCGCCGAAGAAGCCGATGAGATCTGGCAGAAATCCCGCAATAAGCTCGATGACGAGCTGAACGCCGCCCACGAAAAATCGGCCCCGCTCTCCAGTGAGCAGGATCATGACTGGGCTGATGGGGCCTTGAAGAGTACATGGAAGGCCTACCATGGTGGTCCTGCAGCTCAGGCCGAGTCAGTCAACACGGGGCGGTCGGAAACCGATTTGGGTCGAATTCTGCAGCTGTTGACACAGTACCCCAAAGACTTCAAGCCGCATCCCACCGTTCAGAAGGTCCTCGACAAGCGCCGCGAGATGGCACTTGGTAACGTCCCCCTCGACTGGGGTGCCGCCGAGATGATGGCCTACGGTTCGCTGCTCGAAGAAGGCCACCCGTTTCGCATGTCGGGACAGGATGTCCGTCGCGGTACGTTCAGCCATCGTCATGCGGTTCTCGTCAATGTCGAGGACGGCACGCACTTCTGCCCACTGCGGAATATCGAGCCGCGACTGGGCTGGGTGAACATCCACAACAGCCCGCTGTCTGAAACCGGCGTCCTCGGCTTCGAATACGGTTACAGCCTCGACACTCCGCACGGGATCGTCGCCTGGGAAGCCCAGTTCGGTGACTTCGTCAACGTGGCTCAGGTCACCATTGACCAGTTCATCGCCAGCTCGGAGATGAAGTGGAAGCGGCTGAGCGGCCTCATCATGCTGCTGCCCCACGGTTATGAAGGCAACGGGCCCGAGCACTCCAGTGCCCGTCTGGAACGTTTCCTCAACCTGGCGGCCGAAGACAACATGCAGGTCGTCCAACCGTCGACGCCCGCCCAGATGTTCCATCTGCTTCGAAGACAGACTCTTCGTAAGTGGAAGAAACCACTCATCGTCATGACACCCAAGCAGTTGTTGAGACTGCCCGCGTGCGTCTCCACTCTGTCTGACTGTGCGAAGGGCTCGTTCCAGACGGTCATCGCTGATCCAGCCGTCGATCCCAAGGGCGTGAAGCGGTTGCTGATTTGCTCGGGCCGTATCTATTTCGACCTGCTGGCCAAGCGGACCGAACTCGGACGAAACGATGTCGCGATCGTGCGAGTGGAAGAGTTCTACCCACTGCCCACGGAGGCCCTCAAAGAGGCCCTCGCCCCTTATGCCGCCGGGACCTCGACCTTCTACGTTCAGGACGAGCCCGAGAACATGGGCGGCTGGCGATTCCTGCGGATTCATCTGGGCGAGAAGCTGTTTGGCAAGTTCAACTGGGATATCATTTCCCGGAAGGCGACCGCCAGCCCCTCAACCGGTTCACATCACGTTCACCACGAAGAGCAGGAAGAGATCCTTCACAAGGCCTTTGCGTGATGAGTTCAAGCGTCAAGCCCTCTGAGACCAGTGCCCCGCACGAACTCTTCTTGACCCTTGCCACTTGATACCTGTCACTTCTCCTCCTCATTCACACACCACCATCATTCTCTCGGATCACACGTCATGGCAGTTGACATCCGCCTCCCCAAAGCGGGCGACTCGATTACGGAAGCCTTCATCGGACAATGGCAAGCCAAAGAAGGGACCTGGGTCGATGTCGATCAGAACATCGTCGTCATCGAAACTGAGAAGGCTGCCTTCGATGTGCCCGCTCCAGTCGCTGGGATTCTGACCAAGATCCTCAAGAAGAACGGCGAGAAGGCCCTCGTGAATGAGGTGATCGCCCAGATCGAGCCCGCTCCCCGCCCGGCGAATGTCGCTCCCGCAGCCACAGCTCCCACCGCAGCTGCACCGGCCCCCTCCTCCGCGAAGGCTGGCGGTCACGTCATGCCCGCCGCAGCTGCCGCGGCAGCTCAAGCAGGTGTCGACGCTTCGAGCCTCAAGGGTTCCGGCCCCGGCGGACGCATCCTCAAGGAAGATGTTAAGAAGCACGCCTCGTCTCCCGCTGCAGCAGCCGGAGTGCGTGAGGAACGTCGCCAACCGATGTCGATCCTGCGGCAGACAATCGCCCGCCGACTGGTCGAAGCTCAGCACAATGCCGCTCTGCTGACGACCTTCAACGAGTGCGATGTTTCTGCAATCAAGAAGGCCCGCGAGCAGTATCAGGACGCCTTCTCCAAGAAGTACGGCATCAAGCTCGGCTTTATGTCATTCTTCGTGAAAGCCGTTGTCGACGCCCTGAATCTGTTCCCGGCCATCGGCGCCCGCATCGACGGAACCGACCTCGTCTATCGCAACTACTGTGATATCGGCGTCGCCATCGGCAGCGGACGCGGTCTGGTCGTCCCGATCCTCCGCAGTGCCGAGCGGATGAGCTTCTCGGAAATCGAACTCGCCATCGCTGACTTTGCGAAGCGTGCCAATGAAGGCCGACTCTCGATGGAAGAGATGGAAGGGGGCACCTTCACCATCAGCAACGGCGGCGTCTACGGCTCACTGCTGTCGACTCCGATCGTCAACCCGCCGCAATCGGGTGTCCTTGGCATGCACAACATTGTCGATCGCGCGATCGTTGTGAATGGCGAAATCGTCATCCGTCCGATGATGTACCTCGCCCTGACCTACGATCACCGCGTTGTCGACGGTCGCGAAGCCGTGTCGTTCCTCAAGCGGATCAAGGACATCGTCGAAGACCCGACTCGTCTGGTTCTGGAGATCTGAGGAAGATGGTTGAGGGTTGAGCGATGAGGGCTAAGGGTTAACAGCGCAGACACCATTTCCTCCATCGCTTGGCTGCCTCAACGAAAGCACTCCTGGCTGTACGTACGGACGCGTCGGATCATCACGAGTTGTCCACGACAAACTCTTAGCCCTCACCCCTTAGCCCTTACGTTCCCCAATGTCTGACCTCATCATTATCGGCGGCGGCCCTGGCGGGTATGTCGCAGCAATTCGCGCAGCCCAGCTCAAGAAGTCGGTGACTCTCATCGAGATGGAGCACCAGCTGGGCGGCACCTGCCTGCGTGTCGGCTGTATTCCGTCGAAGGCTCTGCTTGAGTCGAGCCACATGTATGAGTCGGCCCAGCACCACATGGCCGCACGCGGTGTGGTAGTCGGCAAGCTGACCCTTGATCTGGCGACGATGCTTCAGCACAAGGAGTCGGTCGTCCGTACCCTTGCGGGCGGAATCGACGGCCTGATGAAGAAGAACAAGATCACCCGGATTCTGGGCACCGCCAAGATCACCGCGCCCGGACGCGTGACGGTGGAAACGAAAGACGGCATTCAGGAAGTGACCGGCGATCACATCATCATCGCCACGGGCAGTGTTCCCTCGACCCTTCCCGGCCTGGAACTCGATGGCGACCGGATCGGAACCAGCACCGAAGCCCTCTGTTATCCCGAAGTGCCCAAGCACCTCGTCGTGATCGGCGCGGGCGTGATCGGTCTCGAGCTCGGCACCGTCTGGCGGCGACTGGGGGCCAAGGTCACGGTTCTTGAATACCTCGACCGCATTCTGCCTGGAATGGATACAGAGATCGCGAACGAAGCCCGCAAGATCCTCGAAAAGCAGGGCATCGAGTTCCGTCTCGGCTGTAAGGTCACCGGGGCCAAAGTCGTCAAGAAGGTTTGCGAAGTCACCATCGACGGCGGCGAAGTCATCAAGGCGGACCGCGTGCTGGTCGCTGTCGGTCGCAAAGCGAACTCGCAGAACCTCGGTCTGGAGAATGTTGGCGTTCAGGTCGACAAGCGGGGCTTTATTGTTGTCGACAAGCACCTCATGACCACTGCTCCCGGCATCCAGGCCGTGGGTGACGTGATCGGCGGTGCCATGCTGGCTCACAAGGCCGAAGAGGAAGGCGTCGCAGCTGTCGAACATATCTTCACGGGCTACGGCCATGTGAACTATGACGCGATCCCCGGCGTGGTCTACACCGAGCCGGAAATTGCCAGTGTCGGCTTCACCGAAGACACCCTGATCCAGCAGGGACGCAAGTACCGCAAGGGGAGCTTCCCCTTTATGGCCAATGGCCGCGCCAAGGCCAGCGGAACCACCGATGGCAAGGTCAAGATTCTGGCCGATGCCGAAACCGACCGCGTGCTGGGTGTCCACATCATCGGAGCCCACGCCGGTGAGCTGATCGCCGAGTGCACAGCTGCGATTGAGTTCGGCGCCAGCAGCGAAGACATCGCCCGCACCTGCCACGCTCACCCCACCCTCGCCGAAGCCGTGAAGGAAGCCGCCCTGGCCGTCGATGGGCGAGTGCTG
>CANJZR010000033.1 GCA_947479075.1 Planctomycetaceae bacterium | reverse complement strand
CTGGGGTGAACTTGAGTGGAGTATCGGTGGAGGCCAGCGGGGCTCGGCCATCCAGTTCGATGATCTCGTAGATCGCCCGCAGAATATCGTCACGGAGAATTCGCTCCTGCAGTTGACGCGACTGTCGCCAGCGATTGAGGAGTCCACGTTCGGTTCCGAAGATCAAACTCAGCACGAAAAGCCCTAAACCCGCCAGCACGATCATGGCCCCAGCTGGCAGCGACCACTTCGAACTGATCATCACGCCGATGGCGGCACTCAGCCCGCCAAACAATGCGGAGAGCTGAACGACTCGGCGAACATTATCTGTCCAAAACCTGGCAGAACTGGCCGGAGTCAGCAGCAATGCGACCACGAGGATCAGCCCCACACTCTGCATCCCCAGTACAGTCACCGCCGCGACCAGCAGAATCAGGAACGCATCCAGGGTCTTCACCGGCCAACCACCCGCAATGGCGTACTCGCTGTCAAAACAGGTCAGTAACAACTCTTTGAAGAAGGCCGTCACCAGAACCAGTAACACACAACTGACGACTCCAATGACCTGGACATCCGAGGCCAGCAGTGAGCTGACCTTACCCGCCAGGAAACTGGTCAGCCCCGCGGTGCCCGCTCCGGCAATACGCTGGGCGATGGAGAGCAGCACGATCCCGGCACCGTAAAACAGACTCAGCACCAGAGCCAGCGCGGCATCGGGCTTGATCCGTCGCGACCGCTCCATGAACAACACACTCAATGCCCCCAGCAAACCGCTGGAGAGCGCCCCGAACATCAGCCACGGGATTCGTCGCCCCTGCCCGGGCCAGAACCACTCCATGACCAGGAACGCGACCCCAATCCCCGGCAAGGCCGCATGTCCAATGACATCGCCGACGAGGGCTCGCTTCCTTAAGACCATAAAGGCCCCGATCACACCCGCGCACATGCCCAGCAGAACCGTCCCCAGCAACACGACTCGCGTGCTGTAGGTCCAGATCGCTGGCTCGGCGGCAAAGCATTGAAGAATACGGGCAGACAGGCACATGGTCTTGATCTTACCCGTCAGTCCCCGAAATCGCAGCCCGACAAGATCATGTGCGGCCTACAGGAACGGGAATGAGAAAATGAATCACAACGGATCAACGCTGATCCAGAAGGATGATTTACAAGGTTCCATCGCAAACCACACTCGGAGCCTGAATGGAAAAAGTCCCCTCCGGATTAGTACAGATCATTGGTGATTTGTGTTCCCTTCTTCGACTCCGTCCGCTCAAAATATGTATCACAAAATGAGCATCAATATTCTTCATCCCGCCTGATCTGCTTTCTGCGGCGGCAGTGAGAGTGAGATCAGCGTGCTTCCAGGCGTCTGCGAGGTCGTCGAACCACACCCCGCACAGCTTCCCCCGCAGCCACTTTTTTGACTGGCCAGGAAACTGACGACTCGGAGTACGATGACAACTCCTGCGCCAATGACGCATAAAAGAGCGACTGCAGTCTGCCAGTCGAGTGACATCGAGACACCTACGTTTACGGGACAAGAACAACCTCACTGAAATTGTCCCAGAACCTCTGTGGCAGTCCAGAGCCGAATTCGCGAAACTTGGGCAGATTTGTTCGACTTTCCCGGTTTCGACCGGACCGAAAGTGATCACACCCCTGGAGAATGGCCCCATGTTTGACCGCTCGCTGATGCAACGGAAGGCGGATGTCCGCGGAGTTTACCCCAACCAGATCAACGAAGAACTGGCTTGGTTCGTGGGGCAGTGTCTCGTCCAGTACGTCGCCCAGGCGACCCAGACCGCGAATCCCCGCATCATCGTCGGGCGTGACGGACGAACTTCGTCCCCGGCTCTCTATTCCTCCCTCGTGCAAGGGATCGCAGCTGCGGGTGGGGTCGCCCTGCCCTGCGGTCTGGCAACGACCGATATGGTGCAATGGGGTGTCGGCGAACAGCTCGACGGAGCCATCGCCGGAGTGATGATCACCGCCTCGCATAACCCGCCGGAATACAACGGCATCAAGTCAGTGCTGCTCAACAAGGCCACGGGCGGCCTCGACATGATCAGCCCCTTGCTGCATCTGGCACCACTCTTTGAGTCCGGGTCAGCCAGCGGCGCAGCTGCGCCAGCTGGTTGTTCCCCGTTTGCCAGCGGTCCCAATCTGCGCCTGCAGGAAAAGTTCACGGAAGCTGCGTGCCAGAGGTCCCAGAACCTGGCCAAAGCGACCGGGCATGTCGTCCTCGATCCGGGCAACGGCGTCGGTGGACTGTTCGTCCCCCTGTTGAAGCAGGCTCTGGCCGCTTGCAAGTCCAAGGCAGAAATCAGTGCGGTCGCCGAGCGGATCGACGGGACATTCCCCACGCGTCCCTCGAACCCCGGTCTGCCGGGAGCGGTCAAGCTGCTGCAGCAGACGGTCGTTGAACGCGGAGCCAAGTTCGGAGCTGCGTTCGACGGGGACGCCGATCGAGTGTTCCTCGTCGACGAGTGGGGACAGTTCGTCTCGGGATCGTTGCTTCTCGCCGCTCTCGGTCAGAACGCCATCCGCAAAGCACTCGCAGCGGGCAAGAAGAACCCCGCGGTCGTCTACTCGGCGGTGTCGTCATGGCTCGTCGTCGAAACGATGCGGAAAGCCGGTGGCCGTCCGGTCGTCAGCCGCGTGGGACAAGATGCCTTGAAGGTCGCTCTCATTAAGACTGATGCAGTCTTCGGCGGCGAGTCCTCAGCCCACTACAACTTTCCCGAGTCCTATGGTCTCGATTCGGGACTCTTCTCGATGGTCGACTTCTGGGACATGCTGCTCACGTCGGGGCAAAGCTGTTCCGAGCTGCTCAGCTCGCTGGCACCGTGGCCATCCAGCGGCGAGGTCAACCTGCGGGTGGAGAGCAACGACTGGAAGCAGACGAGCAAGCAGATCATCGAAGCACTGATGAAGCAATACAGCGACCCGGCGGCCGACGCGTATGTGTTTACGCTCGACGGCGTCGGTGTGTTCCACCCACGGTCGCCGAAGTTCAAGACGGTCGACGATCTGTTCCTGATCGACACGAAAAACGACCCGACCGGGGCGACCTACCGCACCGTGGCCGATGGCTACACCCCCAAGTGGTGGATGAACGTCCGGGCCTCGAACAACGAGCCACTGCTGCGGTTGAACGTCGAAGCCCAGAACACCGCAGATGTCACCGGCCGGACCTACTCACTGATCTCCTGGGTCCAGAAGTTCTGTGCGGAGAACAACGCCAAGGTGACCGTCGAAGACTGGGGCAACCTGCGCTCGGCCTGATTGAGTAGGAGTTGGTTTACGGTCTCGTTCCCAAGCTCCGGATTGGGAACGAGGGACAAGACTCAAGTAGAGCCTATCGACACCCGATCCGACCTTTGCCCCGGAAACGCTAACCCACAGCGAGCGTCGGGCGTAAGCCTGACGTGCCTGGTGGGCCATTGAGGGTAAGACACCAGTCCGCTTCTTACTGGCATCATTCGAGAACCCCAGCTGCGGGTGAGTGATCGTGCTCCGGGAACACGTCAGGCTCACGCCCGACGCTCGCTGTCGAACTGCTTTCGCCTCGCAAGCTGTGGAGACGTGTTCAATCCCGAGATCGAATCACGGGTGCCACTGCTGGCTCGCCCAGCAGTGCGGATCGCCGGTGGACTGACTGCGCTCGCACGACATCCTCGGCGGAACCCGGTGGACGATTTCTCATCCCCACCGAACTCGCCACATATAACAAGCCCAGCGGCGCTGCTGGACAAGCCAGCAGTGGCACCCAGCTAGTCGCCTCGTAATCCTCTAGCCCTATTTCTTCACCGGTGGCGTTCTCGTCATCACGTAAGCAAACAGATCGGAGAGTTCGGCGTCGGTCATTTTTTCGATCAGGCCGTCGGGCATGATCGAGGTGTCCATCGCTTTGAGGACTTCCACATCGTCGCGGTTCAGCAGCGTCGACTGGTTGTTGGCTCCACGGATCGAGACGGTGCGGTCATCCTGCTTGTCGATCAGGCCGGTCAGGGTCAGGCCGCTGGTGGTGACGATCTGGAACTGTGTGAACTCTTCGCGAATGGCAGCGCTGGGGTCAACGACTGACAGCAGCAGGAAGTCGATGTTGTCGCGTTCGTAGCCGGTCAGATTCGGGCCGGTCTTGCCCCCGTCGTCGAAGAGGGTGTGGCAGGTCGCACAGTGCTTGGTGAACAGGGCCCGGCCGCGAACCAGCTGGTCCTCGTCAGCTGTCTTGCCACGCTGAGCGACGAGGGCCGTGCGCAGGCGGGCAACCTGCTTCTGCTTCTCTTCGGAAGAGGCGCGGGTCTTGCCCCACAGCTTGTTGAGCAGGGTCTGCACCTCGGGATCGTCATGCAGCCGCATCTGCTGCACGATGTCGAGCGGGACGAGGCTGCTCTTGATACGGAAGGCATCGACCTCCATGAGGAGTCGCTTGGCCCACGCAGCCCGGCTGGCCAGCACGCGTAAAGCGATACTGCGCAGATCCTGCTCGTCGGGCAGCTGGGTGTGATACCGCGAACAGATCGCGTCGCCGATCGCGGGGTCGTCAAAGTTGATCAGCGCTTGCAGTGCCCCACGCTTGATTGCAATCGACGAAGACCCCATCAGATTGATGAGTACCGGCACTGCCCGGGCGGGCTTCACTTCGCCGAGGACCTCCATGTAGGAGAGTCGCTTGGGGCGATCCGATTTCTCGTCCGCGATGAACTTCAGGGCCTGGTCGATCGCGTCCTCTTTTCCGAGGCGGATGTTGAGGACCAGATCGTCCTGGCCGAGTGATTTCTGGTAACTCGCGATCGCGTTGGTCAGCGACTCGGGCAGGTGCTTGATCTCGCGGCCCTGATACGCTTCCAGGAAGCCGCTGATGAGCGTCTGGCGATGGGCATCACTCGGGGCAATTGCCAGCAGCTGGGCACAGGTCTCCAGATCATCCGGAGTCCCGGCCAGCGCATATCGCTGCATCAGTCGCGGAACGATCGTCGTCGCCGTGATCGGGTGATCCCACAAGGACTTGTCACCGAACAGTTCGAGCACCGCCGCGCGATCGCCTCCACATGGGGCCTCGAGCGCCCACCAGATCAACATCGGCAAATGTAGATCGGTCTGGTCCTCGTCGCGTTTGAGCAACTCCTGCACGATCGGCAATGCATACTTCGCGGGAAGCCGCTTGGCCGTCGAGGCGAGCTGGGAACGGACCTGGACGTACGACTCATCATGAGACAGCTGGGCCAGTCGGGCCGCGACGGCATCGCTGGTTTTTCGTTCATCGCCGATCAGGCGAACCGTCCAGCGACGAATGTCCGGGTTGGGACTGCCGAGCAGCTCCATTGCCAGCTCGGGCGTGAAGCCACCGGTGCGGGCCACGACCCACAGCGATTCGAGGGCTCCGGGCCCGTTGGCTTTCGCGACAGCTGCGAAGGAGTCGCGGGCAGCCTGGACAGACAGGAATGTCTGTCCTACTGAAGAGTCACCGCTCCTGAGCCGTTCGCACAGCGTCCGTACAGCTGTCTGCCGCACCCACTTATTAGAGTGCGATAACAAAGCCCGCAGGGCCTCCACATCAAACTTCGTGAAGTCGGTCGCTGTCCACGGGTGACCATCCGGGGCCTTGGTCGGGACCGAATCCTGACCAGCGATGCGGTAGATGCGGCCGCTCTCCTTGTGCCAGTTGTCGCGCGGGTCGACGTGTGACAGCCGGGTGTCGTACCAGTCGGCCAGGTAAACCGCTCCATCGGGACCGACCTTCAGATCGACCGGTCGGAACCAACGGTCGGGCGTCGTGACGATCGGGGGAAAGTCCTTCGTGCGGTAGGTCGACGTATCGGGCATCAGCTCACTGGCCCAGACGCGGTTATGCAGGGCATTCGCCGAGATGACCGTGCGGTTGAACTTCTCCGGCAGCAGGCCGCCCTCATAGATGACGAATGTCTGGGGGAATCGGTCGCCGTCTCCCTCATGCCGCATGTGTTCAAACCAGCCGAACGCGTAGGGGTTGGTCAGCGGTCCATGCTTGGCCCACCCCTTGATGCCGTAGCTGCCCTGGGGGTAGTACATGCCGCGCGTGCCGCCGCCGTTGGTCCCGGAGAAGACGCGCCCCGCTTCGTCGATTTCGAGGCTGAAGGTGTTTCCACCCCCCTCGGCGTAAATCTCGAAGACTTTCGTGTCGGGGTGGTAGCGCCAGATGCACTGGCCCATGAACTTCACGTTCTTGCTGACTTCCGAAGAGACGTTGGCGGTGGTCGTGCTGCCGTTGGCCCCATACAGCCACCCGTCCGGTCCCCAGGCCAGACTGTTGGCCACGGAGTGCGTGTCCTCCAGCCCGAACCCCGACAGGTGGACGACCGCGTCGCCATCGGGGATGTCATCGCGGTTGGCGTCGGGATAGAAGAGCAGGTATGGCGGGTTGAGCACCCAGATCCCGCCATGCCCCTGCAGCACAGCCGATGTGATGTTCAACCCGGTGATGACATCCTTTGAGGTGTCATACTTTCCGTCGGCATCGGTGTCCTCATAGACGGTGATGCGGTCGGCACCCTGCACGTGATTCGGCGGGGCTGCGGGTACCTTGTCGAAGACTGCCCGCAGGTACTGGTCGTATTTGACGACCTTCAGTCCCTCGGGAAAGGGATATTGCAGGTACTGCACCACCCACATCCGCCCCCGGTCGTCGAACGACATGTACAGCGGCTGGCGGACCTGCGGTTCCTCCATGACGAGGTCGACCTTCAACCCGTCGGTCGTCTGGAACAGCTTCACCGCCTCTGTGGCGGGAGTGGGTGGGGTGTTGTCTCCGACAGCGCCCTTACCCTCGAAGGTCTTGATGATCTTCTCGACCTCGGCGTTCCCGGCGAGATCTTCCTTGAAGACATCGCGTTTGCCGGGCTGGGCATCCTTGTCTGCGGCTTTCGGTGGCGGGTCAGCTGCGAAGCTCCAAATTCCAGCGACAGCCAGACCCAGAAAGAGCACCAGCCCACAAGCACGAGAAGAAACCATCAGCGAACCTCTGACGAAATGAATCACGACCGGCTCTGCCCAGTTGAGGCATATCATAGTACCGATCAGGAATGGTTGATTCGAGGAGCGGAACTAGGAATCTTCGGCACCTCCGGATTCGCATGATGAGCCAGATTTGAAGTCACCGAGGAAGGCAATCAGTCACAACTGTCCCGGCAGTCAATGTTTACACCAGCTCTCCGGCATGCCGAACAAGAATGTCGGGGACGCCGGGTGAATCTCGTTCGCGATAACTTGCCAGCCCGCGAAACGCTGGATACGATTCGTTGCTCAGCCCCTATAGCTCAATTGGTAGAGCAAATGACTCTTAATCATTAGGTCGTAGGTTCGACTCCTACTGGGGGCACTCAAAAAGCCGGTTCCGCGAGGACCGGCTTTTTGCATTGACGATGACTCGGATTTTCTCGGTCGTCCTGTTCTCTTGAGCCGCCGCGCATCGACGAGAAGCAGCTTCGAATACTCTGAAATGCCTGCTACCGAACTCGCCCAAGCTGAGGTACGATTCTCCTGCAATTGGTGTTATTGGCATCGCTTGATCGTCATCCAGACCTCTGGCAGTCACTCTTCTTCGAAACTCGAATGGAATGTGCGTCATGACGCGAAACGCATTTCTCATGGTCGCGGTTTTGGCATTCGGTGGTAATTTCGGTTGGTTTTCCGTGAATGGCCACATGCCGGAAGCGCTCGCCCAGACTCCGAAGATCAACTCAACCAAGCCAGTTGGAGGGCAACTTCCAAAGCCCGACCCGGCGTTTGAAGGTAAGATCGGCGAGACTTACAAGGACTCGACCCCCAACTTTCCCCAGCCGCTGCGAGCTCCTAAGGGGGCACCCAATGTCCTGCTGATTCTGCTGGACGATGTAGGCTTTGGTATGTGCTCGACGTTCGGCGGACCTGTCCCGACTCCGCACATGGATCGGCTGGCGGATAATGGGTTGAAGTACACACGGTTCCACACGACGGCCTTGTGCAGTCCGACTCGCGGAGCGCTGCTGGCTGGACGAAACCACCACTCGGTCAGCACGGGTGTCATTATTGAAATGGGCACTGGGTACCCCGGATACACGGGAATTATCCCCAAGAATACGGCGCTCGTGTCGGAGATCTTGCGAGACAACGGCTATGCCACCGGCATGTTCGGAAAATGGCACAACACTCCGGAACCGGATATCAGTCCGGCGGGGCCGTTTGATCGCTGGCCTACCGGTCTCGGCTTCGAGTATTTCTATGGTTTTAACCAAGGCGAAACGCACCAGTATTACCCGGTCATCTACTGCAATACCACCTGGGTCAAGCAGCCCAAAAGTCCAGAACAGGGCTACCACTTCACCGCCGACATGACCGATGAAGCGATCGCCTGGACTCGCAACATCCGCGCAGCTGACCCGGATAAACCGTGGTTCAACTACTTCAGCACCTCTGGTGTGCATGCCCCGCACCATGCGCCGAAGGATTGGCTCGCCAAGTTCGCTGGACAGTTTGATCACGGATGGGACAAGCAGCGAGAGTTGACCCATGCCAAGCAGCTCGCAATGGGTGTCATACCAGCGGGGACCAGGCTGACTCCACGACCGAAGGAAGTGCCAGCGTGGGATGACCAGAAGCCACAAGCTCGGCAGGTCTACAGCCGGCTCATGGAGAATTACGCGGCCTACATGGCCTACACCGACTACGAAGTCGGTCGCTTGATCGAGAGTCTGCGTCAGTCAGGGGAGCTCGATAACACGCTGGTCATGTACGTCGTGGGTGACAATGGAGCCAGCGCCGAGGGCGGGCTCGAAGGGACATTCAGCGAGATCGCCAGCTTGATTGGAATTCAACTCGGGCTGGAAAGCATGGTCAAACGCATCGACGAAATCGGTGGACCGACCAGCGAACCACACGTGCCAGTTGGCTGGGCCTGGGCGATGAATGCGCCATTTCAATGGACCAAGCAGGTGGCCAGCCACTTCGGCGGGACGCGTAATCCCATGGTGGTTCACTGGCCGAAGGGGATCAAGTCGAAGGGGGAGAACCGCACGCAGTTCCACCACGTCATTGATGTCGTGCCGACCATTCTCGAGGCCTGCCAGATCCCGGAACCGAAAGTCGTCAACGGGATCGAACAAAAGCCGATCGAAGGCATGAGCATGGTGTACTCGTTCGATCATGCCCAGGCCAAGAGTCCTCGCACGACCCAATACTTCGAACTGGCCACCAACCGGGCGATCTACCACGACGGCTGGGTGGCATGCAGCCGGTACGGCTTCCCCTGGTTGACACTCGGACGGAACGAGGATTTTCTGAAGGCGCCGTGGGAGCTGTACCATATCGATGAGGACTTCAGTGAAGCCAACGATCTGGCCGCCAAGATGCCTGACAAGCTCAAGGAGCTGCAGGCCAGGTTCCTCGAAGAGGCGAAGACCTATGATGTCTTCCCGTTTGACCCCCGATTCAGCGAGCGGATGGATCCTCGCATGCGAGTATCCGGCGAACCCAAAACCCATTGGACCTATTTTGGAAACAACGTCTGGTTGCCAGAGCCCATCGGGCCCCAGTCGTTTCCGAGAAGCAATACGATTACAGCTGAGCTGACCATTCCGCAGGGTGGTGCCGAAGGTGTCGTCGCTTGCGCTGGAGCCTTCTCCGCAGGTTGGACACTCTTCATCAAAGATGGCAAGCCCACATTCCATTACACCTGCTTTGAAATCGCCGATGTGACCGTTTCTGGAACGGAAGCCTTACCCGAGGGTCACGTGACTTTAAAGACCGAGTTCACGGCCGATGGAAATCCCAGCGGAAGTGGGACGCTGAAACTGTTCGTCAACGGAAAAGAAGCTGGCGAAGGCCACTTGAAACGGACACTGTTCCGTCATGGGCTGGAGCCTTTTGAGGTCGGTCGAGACTCGATTACGTCTGTCGATGAAGTCTACCGGGACAAGGGCTCGTTCGAGTTCACCGGCCAGATCGAGAAGGTGACGTTCGAGTTGAACAAGTGATCGTTTTGGACGCAGAGCCTACACGGCTCTGCGTCGTACGGCTTCGATCACCCGGCAATGCACTCCGACGTTCTCGTGGACTGCGACGTACCACTCTGGACGCAGCACGTGTTTATATGGTCTGTCTGTTGCCGAAGAGGCTCCCCGTGAGCATCTGAGACATTCGTGACGGTTGACTCTCCGTGACCGAGGGCCATTGCTAAACTGCTGCTTGCGAATCCCCGTTCCCGAGCCGAGAGATTACCCGTCATGGAGAGTGCTGTTCGTCGAGCTGCCTTTGAGGCGGCACGCACGATTGTCGTCAAGATTGGGACCAACGCCCTTTCGCGTCCGGACGACACGCTCGACCTCGACCGGATCAGCAGTATCGCGGACCAGCTGGTCCGCCTGCGGCAAACCGGGAAGAAGGTCCTCGTCGTCTCCAGCGGGGCGATTGGAGCTGGGCTGGGTCTGCTGGGCTTGAAGCAGCGTCCCAAAGAGTTGCCCCACTTGCAGGCGACCGCCAGCGTGGGGCAGGCTCACCTGATCGGGGCTTACGACGATGCGTTCCAAAAGCACGGGCTGCGGGCCTCACAGATCCTGCTGACGGCCAATGATTTTCGCCGACGTGTGCGTTACCTGAATATGCGCAACACGATCAACGCCTTGTTCGAATATGATGTCATACCCGTAGTGAACGAAAACGACACCGTCAGCATCGACGAGATCAAGTTCGGTGACAACGACCGTTTGGCCGCGATGGTGTCGAGCCTGCTGGAGAGGCCTCTGCTGATCATCTTGTCGGTGATCGACGGGCTTTACGATCGTGACCCGAAAGATCCCGGTGCGAAGGTGATCCCGTTGGTCGAGCACTGGGACGAGACATTGCGTGGGCTGGCGGCTGAGACAAAGAGCACTCGCGGTACCGGAGGGATGGTCACCAAGCTCGAGGCGGTCCGTATGGCGACCTCGGGTGGTGGACATGTCATCATCGCCAACGGCACCGATCGCACCGTCCTCGACAAAGTGCGTGAGTCGCAGGATGTCGGAACCCTGTTCCTCGGCTCGGGTGAACCGGTCGCAGCCTGGAAACGCTGGATCGGCTACACGGTTGCTCCCGTTGGCAAGGTGCGGCTGGACGCTGGAGCGACAAAGGCTGTGCGTGACAACGGCCGATCATTGCTCGCGATTGGCGTTACTGGCGTCGACGGGCATTTCTCTAAGGGTGAGATTGTCTCGGTACTTGACCCACAAGGTCTCGAAGTCGCCCGTGGCCTGATCAATTTCAACTCGCAACAACTCGCTCAAATCGCGGGTCAGCGGACCGCTGAAATCGTGCGGTTGCTCGGTGCCGATGCCGACAAAGCGGTGATTCACCGCGACAACCTGGCGGTGACCGGTCGCAGCACTGACAGCTGATTTCGCAGAGTTCTACTCGATCGAGAGGTAATCATGGTCACATCACTCAAGGACCGTCTCTCGCGGGGCGAGTCGGTGAACGTCTTCTCGATTGGACGCGGTTTCACGCCGAATCTGATCGAGATCTTCGCGATTCACGGCGGCTTCCAGGGTTTCTGGATCGACCATGAACACACCGGGTTTTCGATCGACCAGATTGAGCACGCGGCTCTGGCTGCGAGAGCAGCTGGGTTCGACTGCTTCGTCCGGATTGCACCAACCGATTACGCCATCGTCACTCGCTGTCTGGAGTCGGGGGCAGGCGGTGTGATGGCCGCTCAGATCAATACGCCTGAGCAGGCCGAGCAGTTCGTCACGTGGGCTAAGTTCGCTCCGCGTGGCCGTCGAGGGCTCAATGCGTCTGCCTTTGATGGACGGTTCGGCAACATGCCGGTGGCCGAGTTTTGTGAGAAAGCGAACCGCGAATCATTCGTCGCGATCCAGATCGAAACCGCGCAAGCTGTCGAGAACGTGGACGCCATCGCGGCGATTGATGGGGTAGATCATCTTTTCCTTGGTCCGTCTGACCTCAGTCAGGATCTCGGTGTGGTCGGTCAGATTCTGCATCCCAAGTGCATCGACGCCATCGAGCGAATCGCAGCTGCCTGTCACAAACACGGAAAAAGCTGGGGTGCTGTGACGCTGACCCCCGAACATTGTTATGTGCTGGTGAAGAACGGATGCCAGCTGATCTCGATGACGAACGATGTGCGATTGATCAATGCGGGGATCAAGTCCGTTAAGCAGACGTTCTCTGCCGTCTTCCAGAAGTCCGCGGAGCTGCGGTAGTCTTGCCTCAACAGTCTCCCGGTCGTCCGAAGCGTACCCGCTTGTTGCAATAGGCGAAGCAAGTCCCGGATTGCTCTCCGAGTTTTCGGACAGAAAAGTGCGGGGGCCGCTCGTGTCGTTGTCAGAACGCACTGATCAGCAGGAACTGGGCACTGCGACGGAGCCAGACTCGCTCTTCTGCGGTGAGGACTCCACGCTCTCGCATGTAACGGGTTTTCGAGAGCGTCTGGCTGGCGACAAAACGCACAGTCGACGACAGCTTGCGGTGACCCGCGGCCTCCTCGGCCAGCATGACGTCGGTGATTCGCTCCATCGTCCGGGCCTCTTCGAGATCGGGCTGAGGTGAGGTATTCCAGGCCGGGCATGCGGGCGCGTCAGCGACCTGCAAGATCAGCGTCGACATCAAACTGGAAATCCCCGCCAGCTTGTCGTAGTCGATGCGATCCGCTGTATCGCGAGGCGTGTGATAGTCGGGATGTTCTCCAGTGGAGAAGAAGAGAAACGGAATCCTCTGATCACGAAATGGTCCGTAGTCACTACGAGTTCCGATGAAGTCGACTCCCAGTCTCCCGACCTCGAGGCCGGTGGGGACGCCCACCCGAGCCACCATTTCCTCCATGCCGACTCCGTACTCGGCGCCAAACAGAAAGACCAGCGGGAGCGGCAAATCGCCGAGGGAGCGACCGATCAAATCCGCAGTGACCATCAACTTGATGTCCGACATCGGAAATGGTGGGTGAGCGGCAAACCACCGCGATCCGTAGAGCAGTTCCTCCTCCATGTCGAACCCTACGAAGGCGATGCTGCGTCGGGGCTTGACGGGGAGCTTCGATACCAGCCGGGCTGTTTCCAGCATCATGGCCACGCCACTGGCGTTGTCATCTGCTCCCGGATGAATCTGTCCGCGTCGAATCCCCAGATGATCGTAGTGAACCCCCAACAAGATGACTTCGTGTTTCATCTGGGGGTCGCTGCCCGGCCAGATGGCGCCGATGTTGCGACCGATCACCGGCTGTTTTCCTTCGGGCTCGCCGGAATCGGGAATCGGCTGCGAGTAGCTCTGACCAAATAGTGGCGAGAGTCCTGACTCACGAAATGCCCGGGTAATGTACTCCGCAGCTTTTTCAGCACCGACTCCATCACGACCAGCCAAGGCCGAGCTGGCCAGGTACTCCACGTGCGGGCGAACTCGATCCGGCGTGATGACCAGCGGGCAGATCCTTTGAACCAGCGGTGGTGCCGGAGGTCGGCCAGGTTTGCCAGGACGGTCCGCCGCCAAACTGAGACATGCAGCACCCACAAATACGAGCCAGAACGCCGCGACAACGAGCGTTCGGAGGGACTTCACAACTCCCCCGCTATTGGGAACCGCTGATCGCATTTTCATCCGTGCTTCATCCACAAGTCAGGGGTTCGACATTCCATGTCGAGAAGTTGTAATGCTTCCCTCATCCGCCGGACATATCAGGCATCGCCCCTGAGGTGGGAAGCAACGATCTGCTCAGTTCAAGGACCAGGCTGGAATAGGACTCCAGGTCGGCGGCCAGATCGAGCGTGTCTTTGAACAGCCTCATCCGGCGGGCGAGGAAGTGGAACTCTTCAGAATCACGATGCGGTACCGTCAGATCCGTCGCATCGCCGCGTACCATCCGCAACACATCAATCAACCGGCGCATAAACCGATAAGCATCTCGCAACCCCAGCCGTTGTT
>CANJZR010000032.1 GCA_947479075.1 Planctomycetaceae bacterium | reverse complement strand
GGGGGCCTGTGCCTGTTCGGGTGGCGTGTTCGACACGTACGCCGTGGTGCAGGGAGTCGACCGCTTCATTCCCGTTGACCTGTATGTCCCCGGTTGCCCTCCCCGTCCAGAGCAGCTGATCGCTGCACTCATCGAGATGCAGGACAAAATCATGAAGACGGGCACCTTCCAAGGGTCCGAATTCAGCGGACGAACGGAAGCCACCGGACCAATTCCACTCGAACTCGATGAAATCCGCCGATCCCGCGAAGCCAAGCTGGTGGATGGCCTGGATATCTTCCAGCCTCCGAAACTGTAGCCGCCAGGGCCGTCATCGGCCTGCCTCGCCCCTGCCCTCATGCACTCCCTCACCTGAAACGCAAAATGCTCGACCTGCAACCACTCATCGAAAAGTTCGGTTTGACGCAGTCGGAGTTCCGCGGCAACCACCGCGTTGTCGTGGCTGCGGACAAGGTCTACGCACTACTGGAAACGCTGAAGAACTCGCACGGGTTCAACATGCTGATCGACGTGACCTGCGTCGATTATCTGGAGTACGAAGGGGCAGCGGATCGCTTCGGAGTGGTCTACTGCTTGTTGAACGTCAGCACCGGCGGACGACTGATCGTCAAGACATTCATCAATGATCCCGACCCGAAGCTTCCCACCGTCACCACTCTCTGGATGGGAGCCGACTGGATGGAGCGTGAGGTGTATGACATGTTCGGCATCAAGTTCACCGGTCATCACGACCTGCGTCGCATCCTGATGCCGGACGAATTCAGTGCCTTCCCGCTCCGGAAGGACTACCCGCTCAAGGGGCGTGGTGAAAGACACAACTTCCCGGTCATCACCCGCTCGGAAAGCTAGCCACCACAGGCTCTGTTTCTCGACTGGCCTTCCACCTGCCGCTCGATCAACCATCAACCATAAACCGTCCCCATGCCACTCACAGCTTCACCCACGACGACTCCAGATGCTCCCGACCAGGAGTATCTCTGGACCCTCAACTTCGGGCCGCAGCATCCGGCAACGCACACGACGCTCCGGCTCGTGCTGACGCTCGATGGGGAGCGGGTCGTCAACTCGGTTCCGCACATTGGCTATCTGCACAGCGGATTCGAGAAGCTGGGTGAGCACCTCGACTTCAACCAGTACGTGACCATCGTCGACCGGATGAACTATCTGTCGCCGCTGGCCAACGAAATCAGCTGGCACCACGCGGTTGAGAAGCTGTTAAACATCGAGCTGACGCCGCGCTGCAAGTACCTGCGAACGATCCTCGCCGAGCTGATGCGGCTGCATGATCACCTGCTCAACTGCGGTACGAGCGCGCTCGACCTCGGTGCCTTCACCGCGTTCCTGTACTTCTTCGAGCAGCGGGAACTGATCTACGACATCGTCGAGTACGCCTCGGGCCAGCGGTTCCATACCAGCTACACCCGAGTCGGCGGCGTGATGTTCGACGTGAACAACGACTGGGTCGAGAAGGTCCGCAGCTTCACGAAGCAGTTCCGCAAAACGCATGATGAAGTCCACCGTCTGCTGACCCGCAACCGGATCTTCATCGACCGGACCAAGGGCATCGGCGTTCTCAGCAAGGAGCAGGCGATCAACCTCAGCTGCACCGGCCCTGTCGCCCGGGCCAGCGGCGTGGTGCGAGACCTGCGGAAAGACGAGCCCTACCTCGCCTATAAGGACCTCGACTTCAAGGTCATCTGCTCACAGGGCGGCGACTGTTATGCCCGCTATCTCGTCCGCATGCAGGAAATGATCGAAAGCGTCCAGATCATTGAACAGGCGATCGAGAACATTCCCGCCGGTCCGGTCAACGTCGACGTGGGCTCGCATGTCGTGCTCCCCGCGAAGCCCGCGGTGTACCGCAGCATCGAAGGCCTGATCCAGCACTTCGAAGTCAACATGCCGAACAAGGGCTACGAAGTTCCTCACGAGGAAATCTACGCAGCCACCGAATCCCCGAACGGCGAACTCGGTTTCTACATCGTGGGACAGGACAGCACGCGAGCCTACCGGGCCCGGACTCGTCCGCCCTCCTACATCCATTTCGCAGTGTTCCCGCACATCATCAAAGGCCACATGCTCAGCGACGTGGTCGCCGTGTTGGGAAGCCTGAACATCATTGCGGCGGAGCTTGACCGATGAGTGCCCTCACAGAAGAACTTCGCGAGAAGATTCGGGCCGAGTTCCCGAAGTACCCGAACAAGCGAGCAGTGACTCTGCCCGCCCTGCACATCGTTCACGATGCGCTGCGGTGCGTGTCGACCGAATCGATCCGCGAGATCGCCAACCTGCTGGAGCTGCATCCTTCGGAAGTACACGACACCATGTCGTTCTACAACTTCTTCAAGGATGAGCACCACCCGCTCGGCAAGCATCGCGTGTGGTTCTGCCGCAGCATTTCCTGCATGTTGCGCGGCGGCGAGGAACTGCTGGGCGAGGTCTGCCAGAAGTACAACGTGAAGCCAGGGGAAACCTCGGCGGACGGCAAGTTCACGCTGGAGTTTGCCGAGTGCCTGGGAGCCTGCGAAGGCGCTCCATGTGCTCTGGTGGACGAAGACTGCCACATGACGCTCGATGTCAACTCGGCTTCGAAACTGATTGATGGACTGAAGTGAGATGGTGACACCGGGGTCGCTGGCGGCAGAGAGTTCTGACCGTCCAGCAACGGGCTGATTTTCAATGAGACCGGCTTGGTCATCAAAGAGAAAACAGCACCACCAGCCACCAACTCCTGACCACTGACGACTCAGAACTGAGAACTCAACACCGTGCCAACCTTCGAACCCGTACTCCTGGCTCGCATTAACACGCCTGACAGCCATACGCTGGCGACATACCAGCGCGATGGCGGGTATCAGGCGTTGCGCAAAGCCCTCGACATGGCTCCCGCCGATGTCACGAATCTCGTGAAGGACTCGGGCCTGCGGGGACGCGGCGGTGCGGGCTTCCCCTGCGGACTCAAGTGGACGTTCCTCCCCAAGGATCACCCCGGTCCGATCTATCTGTGTATCAATGCTGACGAGTCGGAGCCCGGCACGTTCAACAACCGCTACCTGATGGAGATGGACCCCCATCAGCTGATCGAAGGCATCGCGATCGCCTGCCACGCCATCCGCTCCAAGAACGCCTATCTCTACCTGCGTTTCGAATACGGCCTCAGCTACCGTCGCCTCGATGCCGCGATCAAGGAATGCTACGCAGCAGGACTGCTGGGCAAGAACATCCTGGGCAAGGGTTTCGACCTCGACATCGTCCTGCACCGCGGAGCTGCGGCGTACATCTGCGGCGAAGAGACTGGTCTGATCGAGAGCCTCGAAGGCAAGCGGGCCTGGCCCCGCATCAAGCCTCCCTTCCCCGCCATCGAAGGTCTGTTCCGTAAGCCGACCATCGTTAACAACGTCGAAACACTCTGCTGCGTGAAGCAGATCCTCGACCGCGGCAAAGAGTGGTTCCAGTCGATCGGCGTGAAGCCTGATCCGAACAATCCTCGCGATCCTGGCAGCTACGGCCCCAAGCTCTACACCGTCAGTGGACACGTCAACAAGCCCTGCTGCGTCGAACTTCCTCTGGGTGTCACCGCCCGGGAGCTGATCGAAGAACACGCAGGCGGCGTCTGGAAGGGTCGCAAGGCCAAGGCGGTCGTCCCCGGCGGCATCAGCATGGGCTTCCTGTCGGACAAGGAACTCGACACACCGCTCGACTTCAATGGTCCCGGCAAGGTCGGCTGTCTCGGCCTGGGCACCGCAGCTGTGGTCGTGGTTGACGATCAGACGAACATGGTCGACGTGCTGTACAACTGCGCGCGGTTCTTCTCGCACGAGAGCTGTGGTCAGTGTACGCCGTGCCGCGAGGGAACGAACTGGATGACCCGCATCCTCGACCGGATCCGCTCGGGCAACGGCAGCATGCGTGACCTCGACCTGCTGACGGAAGTGGCCAGCTCGATGGGGATCATCCCCGGCACAACGATTTGCGGCCTGTCGGACGGGGCTGCGTGGCCAGTCAAGAATGCGATTCAGAAGTTCCGAGGGGACTTCGAGGACTACATCAACTCAGGCCGGAAGAGCGTCACGCCCTATCCGGTCGGGGCTCACTAGTCCCGCCGAACGACAACAGCAGCGACGCAACACGAGTAGTCACCGCGAACCACGGTTCGTTCCCAGTGGACAGGATTCATGGCAACAGTTCTGGTTAACAACAAGCCTGTCGAGATCGGCTCCGATCGTCTGAACTGCATTCAGGCAGCGGACCGCGCGGGCGTCGAAATCCCGCACTACTGCTGGCACCCTGACCTGTCGGTCGTCGCCAGTTGCCGGATGTGTCTGGTCGAAGTCGGCGACAAGAAGCCGGACGGCACGGTTGCGATGCAGCCTAAGCTCGTCCCCGGATGCCAGACGCCCGTCAAGGACGGCACGGTCATCATCAGTGACTCGCCCAAGGTCAAAGCGGCTCAGCAGGCGACTCTGGAATACCTGCTCCTCAACCACCCGCTCGACTGCCCGGTGTGCGATCAGGCCGGCGAGTGCGGGCTCCAGGACTACAGCTTCGAGTACGGACGCGGTTACAGCCGCCTGCAAGAGCCGAAGAACATCAAACCGGACAAGGACTATATCGGCGATCAGATTACCCTGTTCACCGACCGCTGCATCATGTGTACCCGCTGCGTGCGATTCACTCGCGAAGTCAGCGGCACCGCAGAGCTGCAGGTCTCCAGCCGCGGCTCTCACGAAGAGATTGACATTTTTCCGGGCGAGCCGTGTAACAACAAACTGGCCGGAAACGTCGTCGATCTCTGCCCGGTCGGCGCGCTGTGCAGCAAGGACTTCCTGTACGAACAGCGGGTCTGGTGGCTCAAGTCGAAGAAGAGCGTCTGCCCCGACTGCAGCACGGGCTGTTCGATCAACGTCGATCAGAATAACGATACGGTCTACCGCCTGAAGCCTCGTTATAACCCCCTCGCTCAGGGAAGCTTCATGTGCGACGATGGCCGGTTCGGCTGGAAGTACATCCACGCTGAGAACCGTCTCTCACTCCCCGCTCAGAAAGATGGGGACAAGGTCGTCACCAGTGACTGGGACCAGGTGCTGAACGCGACTCGCACGGCGTTTCAATCAGCAGGCAAGTCGAGCTCGAAAAAAGTCGCAGCCATCTTCTCGCCCTGGATGACCGTGGAAGAAGCGTACATCCTCGCCAGCTGGCTCAAGAGCGTCTCACCAGAGATCACTCTCTCAATGACACCAGCCCGCGTTGTGGGTGAAGACGACACCTTCCCCAAGGATGTGCATGGCAAGTCCGTTCAGCCGGCCAAGTTCACCATCCGGGCCGAGAAGGCTCCGAACCGTGCGGGCGTCGAGGCCATCCTGAAACACTTCCAGGGCAGCGTGATCCCGTCGGGTCAGGTACTCAGCAGTTCGCCCGAAGCCCTGTTCGTCGTCGGTGGTGACCCGAATCCCGAGGTCAACGCAGCCACAGCCAGCAAGCTGGGCTCGGTAAAGACACTGGCCGTGCTCGACCTGCTCGATTCACCACTCACGAAGAAGGCGACATTTGTCCTCGCAGGTGGATCATTCGCTGAGCGGGACGGCAGCTTTGTGAATCACTCGGGTCTGGTCCAGGCGATCAGCCGGTCGCTGCAGGGACCACACGAAGCTCGTCCTGATGGTCGCATCCTCTCCGAACTGGCCGGACGCGGGGCGATGTTCAACGCCGCCAAGGTCCGGGCTGAAATCGCCAAGGCGATCCCCGACGCTTTCGGTTCGCTCGGCGATGGCAAGCTCGGTGAATACGGCATCAAGATGGGGCCCGCAGTGGCTCAGCCAGAACCCACTGCAGCTGCAACGTGAACCACGCCACATGACTGACTGTAGAGTCGACAGGATTGTCGGCTCGATTGCCGGGGAGCAAGTTTCCCCGAGAACCTGAGTCTCGCACAGGCAGGCATGACGGCCCGCCACACTGTCCAGGTGAACCTCCATGAGTTCCATGTTTTCCACCCTGACGACATTCGCAGCAGACGCCCCCGCCCCGGCGGAATCGGGCGGTGTTGTGTCACTGGTGCTGGCCCAGCTACCTACGGTGATCACAATCGGTGCCGCGTTGGGGGCTGTGCTGGGAGCTGTCTCCTACCTGATCTATGTGGAGCGTAAGCTTGCCGCATTCATGCAGGACCGCGTCGGACCGAACCGTGTCGGTCCCTGGGGTTTGCTGCAGCCGATCGCCGACGGAGCCAAGTTCATCCTCAAAGAGGATGTCATCCCCGAATACGTCGACAAGGTCCTGTTCGTCCTCGCTCCCTGTATTGCGGCGATGACCACGATGCTGGCCTTTGCGGTGGTCCCCTTCGGCCCCGTCGACGGTGCCCCGTCGTTCATGCGGTTCATTATCGCACCGAACGTCGACATCGGGATGGTGTTCATCTTCGCGATCGGTTCGCTGGCGGTGTACGGCATCATTCTGGGCGGTTGGGCTTCGAACAATAAGTACAGCGCCCTCGGCTCACTGCGAGCGAGTGCCCAGGTCATCAGTTACGAGATCCCGCTCGGCATGTCGGTCCTGGGCATCGCCCTGCTGGGTGGCACACTCAACATTGAACAGATCCTGTTGAATCAGGCCAAAGGCGGAATCACTCAGTGGTACGTCTGGACCCAGCCGCTGGCCTGCTTGATCTTTTTCACAGCTGCTCTGGCCGAATCAAACCGCCTCCCGTTCGACCTGGTGGAGTGCGAGCAGGAACTCGTGGGTGGTTTCCACACCGAATACAGCTCCATGAAGTTCGCTCTGTTCTTCCTGGCTGAGTACACCCACGTCATCACAATCAGCTTCCTGACCGCCATTCTCTTCTTCGGTGGCTGGCACTTCCCGGGGATTGCGGAACCGGGCTCGACTGGTCTGCTTGCAACCGGACTGAAGTTCGGAGTGCTGCTCAGCAAGGTCTTTGCAGTCATCCTCGTAATCATGCTGATTCGCTGGACGATTCCTCGCTTCCGGTTTGACCAGCTGATGGGTCTGGCCTGGAAGGTACTGATTCCGCTGTCGACGGCGAACGTCGTGGCTGTGATGACTGTGTTGCAGTTTGGCTGGTCGAAATGGTGGCTGACCGCTGTTTCGCTTCTGTTGTTCGTGGTGGCGGGAGCCATCGGAGTCAAGCAGGCTCACGATGCTCTCAACCGCAGTGGACGCCGTCCCCATGCGAAGCCGGAAACCTCCGGTGGACATGTGGCCCACGCTCATTGAATTTCCCAGGGAAACGACAACAGACACCACCGCTTCGCGTGTGAGAGGTTTTGAATGCCAATCGAAAACAAAGATGTCACCTGGGTCGAAGAGCCAATTATCGGCTTCTGGGAAGCGACGTTCCTGCCGGCGATCATCGAAGGTCTGAAGACCACGGTGAAGCACGTCACGAACTACCAGCCAACGACTGAGTTCTTCCCGGAAGAGAAGCCGACACTGCCCCTCCACTATCGCGGCGTGCATCGCCTGAACCGCGACGACCAGGGACGGGTCAAGTGCGTGGCCTGCATGATGTGTGCGACCGCGTGCCCAGCCAACTGCATCACCATCCAAGGGGCGCAGGCTCCGTGGGAAGATCGCGACAAGTACCCCTCGTCTTTCGAGATCGACGAGCTGCGGTGCATCTTCTGCGGCATGTGCGAGGAAGCCTGCCCGGTCGACGCCATCGAGCTGACCCACCTGTATGACCTGACCGGATTCACTCGTAACGAGATGCTGTTCGACAAAGAAAAGTTGCTCGGCGTCTTCGACCAGACCAAGGATACGGGTTACGACCCGGTCCGAACCCACCGCGGACGACTGGGACCGGCCTCCGACTTCGAACAGCTTCCCTCCCTGTCTCCAGCAACCTCCGTCCAGTCGGACGATCGCTCGGCCCGCAGCTCCAGCTCGGGTGTGATCCAGGGACGGGCGGTGATGCCATCATCGTGGGAATCGGTCAACGACAAGATCGAGAAGGGGAAGTAGGGGAGGAGGAAGTTGTCAGTCGTCAGTGGTCAGTGAACTCTGACCTGCCAGACGCCTCGATAACTCACACGACCCATACTGCAAGCTGGCGAACTGATCACTGACAACTCAAAACTGAGCACTTCTGACTGAGCACTGTTCCATGAACTGGATTCAACACAACTGGGCCCTGCTGCTGCCGCTCGTGCTGGGCGCGTGCGGCGTGTGGCTGATGATGCCGGGAGCGAGGTCGATTCGCCCGCTCGGTGGGCTGGCCTGCCTCGGGGCGCTGGTGCTGGGATTCCAGCTGGTGGCTGGCAGTCGCGATGTCTCGGGCTCGATGTTCCTGGTCTTCGCGTCAGCCACTCTGATTTCTGCTGTGCTGATGATTACGAGCCGGAACCCGGTCTACGCCGCACTCTGGTTCGCCGTCGTGACACTCGGTGTCTGTGGCCTGTTCCTCCTGCAGTCGGCTCCGTTTCTCGCAGCGGCAACGATCATCGTTTACGCGGGTGCGATCATCGTGACCTTCCTGTTCGTGATCATGCTGGCCCAGCAGGCGGGGACCTCGTCCTATGACACGTCGTCCCGCCAACCGTTTTGTGCCTCGGTCACTGCGTTTACGCTGCTCGGTTTGCTGCTGATCACTTTCCAGTCAGCTGCCGCCCAGCAAACCGTCGACGGTGCTCGGGCCACTGAGGTCGCCGCCGCCAATAAAGCGCTCGACGTGCAAATGAAGGTCGAGACATTAGACATCCACAAGAGCAGCCGACCTCTTCCCAGCGAAGAACTGGGCCAGATGCGAGGCTTGGGCCGCTCGTTGTTCACAGACTATCTGTTCGCCGTGGAGATCGGTGGCACGCTGCTGCTGATCGCCAGCATCGGAGCCATCGCATTAGCGCCGCGTCGGGCGCAGGGGACGCTATGAACGGCTCAATCCAACCCACACTTCTGGTTTCAGCGGCCCTCTTCGCACTGGGTGCGATCGGCTTTCTGACTCGCCGCAACCTGATCTCAGTGATTCTGTCGGCGGAAATGATGCTGCACGGCGTCGCTCTGGCGATGGTGACCTTCGGCAAGATGCATGGCAACAACGAGGGACAGATCTTCACGATCTTCATCCTGACGGTGGCTGCCTGTGAAGCGGGTCTGGCACTGGCTTTGATCCTGTCTCTGTACCACCGGACCAAGTCGCTCGACATGGATCTCTGGAGTGCCCTGCGAGAGGACGACATGCCCTCGCCCGTGGGACATGACAGCTCCGCCGGGGCGACTCAGCCAGATACTCACCCGGTCCAGCCAACACTGACTCCCGCTGGACTGCCCATCGATCCAAAGACTCCTCTGACTCCCCAGCGGCCGAACCGCGAGGAGACCGCTACCCATGTCTGATCAAGCACAACTGATTCTGTGGCTCATCCCCGGGGCGCCTTTGCTGGCCGCTGGCATTATCGCCCTCCTGGGAAAGCTCTTCCTCGGAGAGCGGAGCCACGTGCCCTGCGTGGCAGCCCTGGCGATTGCCTTCGGCTGTTCGCTGGTCCTGCTGACCAAGATCGTGCCGACCACGTTCGTTTCGGGGCTGACATCAGAAGCCAAGGTCGAAGCCGACAAGCAAATCTCCTTCCAGCCCACCGATGAGCAGGTCATCACGCCACAGCGGGGGGCAATTGCCAAGGGCTATACGTTCCTCGACATCGGCACCATGCAGGTGCGAGTGGACCTGCGGGCAGATGCCATCGCGGCGATCATGCTGGCCATGGTGACGGGCGTGAGCCTGCTGGTGGCGATCTTCGCCTCGGGCTACATGCACGGTGATCCGGGATATCCCCGCTTCTTTGCCGCGGTGTCGCTGTTCGTCTTCTCCATGTGCATGCTCGTCCTTTCGGGGAACTACATCCAGCTGTTTGCCTTTTGGGAAGCGGTCGGACTGTGCAGTTACCTGCTGATCGGATTCTGGTTCAAGAAGCCCGCAGCTGCAGCTGCCGCGAAAAAGGCTTTCGTCGTGAACCGGATCGGTGACTTCGGTCTGATCACCGGCGTATTCCTGATCTGGAAGACCTTCGGCTCCGTCGACTTCCAGCGGGTGTTGTTCAACCCGGAACTGATCCAGAAGATCAACGAACAACATCCCGGCACGATTCCGACCATCTGTCTGCTGCTCTTTATTGGAGCGATGGGCAAGTCGGCCCAGTTCCCACTGCATGTCTGGCTGCCTGACGCGATGGAAGGCCCGACCCCGGTCAGCGCCCTGATCCATGCGGCGACGATGGTCACTGCCGGTGTTTACCTGGTTGCTCGTTCCACGCCACTCTTCATGATGGCTCCGAATGTCCAGCTGTTTGTCGCGGGCATCGGGGCGACCACCGCTCTGATCTCGGCTCTGATCGCTTTGACTCAGTACGACCTGAAACGGGTCATGGCCTATTCCACGGTGAGCCAGCTCGGCTTCATGTTCATGGCTCTGGGAGCCGCAGCTGCCGGACCGAAGTTCGCGAACTTCGCGATCATGGCCGCGATGTTCCACCTGTTTACGCACGCCTACTTCAAGGCTCTGTTGTTCCTCGCCTCGGGAAGTGTGATGCACTCGATGGGGGATGTAATCGACATGCGTCGATTCAGCGGATTGCGTCATGTGCTGCCGATCACGCACTGGACCTTCCTGTGCGGGGCACTGGCTCTGGCGGGCTTCCCACTGCTGGCTGGATTCTGGAGTAAGGACGACATTCTCGCGGCCCTGGCCGAAGGCATGCACAGCAGTCATGGCCAGTTCTTCACCGTGATCTTTGCCGTCGCCGTTCTGACCGCCCTGCTGACTGCGTTCTACACCTTCCGGGCCTACTTCATGACCTTCTGGGGTCCGGAGAAGTTCCCCGAAGAGGCAGGCCATCACCCGCACGATGCACCGCCCGCCATGGCGTGGCCGCTTCGAATCCTGGCGATCTTCGCCATCGGCGTGGGCTTCGTCGGTCCGCTGCACCTGTTCTCCGGCTACTTCGAACACACGCCCGGCCTGCCCGCGGCTCAAGAACACGGCTTCCACCTGGGCCTCATGATTCTGAGTGCGTTCATCGCCCTTGGCGGGATGGCCGTGGCCTACAAGTGGTACATCAAGTCGCCCGAGATTCCCGCCAAGCTGGAATCCGGACTTCGCCCGCTGTATGCCCTGTCGCAAGGAAAGTTCTTCTTCGACGAGATCTTCACAGCGATCGTGGTCGCCCCGATTCGCCTGATCGCCACCATCTGCGCACTGTTCGACAAGTACATCCTGGATGGGGTCGTCGATTCGTTCGGTGCCCTGCCGGGATTCCTGAGCCAGGCTCCTCGTCGACTGCATGGCGGGCTGACTCCCGCATACGCCGCCACGATGCTGATCGCCGCGATCGGCTGCGTGGTCTGTGTGATGCAGTTGTTCGCAGGTCAGTAAGTCGTTCGGCTCCCGTACGGGAACCGAACGAAGTCACTCGATCGTCAATCATTCTGATCTCTTTTTGAATTGTTGCCTCCGATGATCGGATTTCTCGTCGCACTGATGATCCTGCCGCTGGCAACAGCGGTGTTGTTGATGCTGTTCCGCGACTCGGCTGGCCAGAATACGGCTCGCTGGATGGCGCTCGTCGGCTCGGTGCTGACTTTCTGCGTTGCGGTCACCTGCATCGCGAAGTACCGGGACCAGGTCATCCCAACCGCGACTCAGCCCGTCCAGCCCCGCATCGAATGGCATCACGCCTGGTTGACCTACACCACACTGGATCATGTGCATGACGAGAAAGACATCGAGTCGGTCCTGAACCACCCGGAGGTCAAGTTGGAGTTCTTTCTCGGTGCTGACGGAGTCAGTCTGTGCCTGATCGCACTGACAGCCCTGCTCACGATCAGTGCCGTGCTGATCTCCTGGGAATCGATCAAAGAGCGGGCCGCGGAGTTCTACATCTGTCTGCTGGTTCTGGAGTCGGGACTGATCGGCGTGTTCTGCTCGTTCGACCTGCTGCTGTTCTATGTGTTCTTTGAATTCACCCTGATCCCCATGTTCTTCATGGTCGGTCTGTGGGGCGGCGCACAACGCAACTATGCCGCCATCAAGTTCTTCCTCTACACCCTGTGCGGCAGCTTGATCACCCTGCTTGGTCTGGCGGCTCTGGTGCTGATGGCGGTCAAGGGTGGTGTTACCACTCCGTTTTCGATTCCTGCCCTCGCGACCTACTTCACCGAGCATCCGATCGATTACCGGCTGCAAGTGATTCTCTTCCTGACGCTGTCGGCAGGCTTCATGGTGAAGGTTCCGCTGTTCCCGCTCCATACGTGGTTGCCACTGGCTCACGTCGAGGCTCCGACCGCGGGCTCGGTCATGCTGGCCGGTGTCATGCTGAAGCTCGGCAGCTACGGCTTTTTCCGCATCTGCCTGCCGATCTACCGCCAGGCCTGCATGGATGTCGGTCTGCCGCTGATCGCGACATTGAGCGTCATCGGGATCGTATACGGGTCTCTGTGTGCCCTGGCTCAGCGCGACATCAAGAAGCTCGTCGCCTACAGCTCGGTCGCCCACCTGGGATTCTGCATGCTGGGCCTGTTCGCCCTGAACTCTGAGGGCATCACCGGCAGCCTGCTCCAGATGATCAACCACGGCCTGTCGACCGGGGCTCTGTTCCTCCTCGTGGGCATGGTGTACGACCGCTACCACACGCGGCAGCTGGACGACCTGGGCGGTCTGGCCAATCGACTGCCACTCATTGCTGCCGCGATGGTCTTCACCACTATGGCCAGCATTGGCCTGCCGGGGTTGAATGGTTTTGTGGGTGAAATGCTGTCTCTGGCAGGCATGTTCAAGATCATGCCTGTCTACGCCATCATCGGCACCTCCGGCGTGGTGCTCGGAGCGTGGTACATGCTGACCATGGTGCAGCAGGGATTCTTCGGCCCCTTGCGGGAGCCGCACAATGTTCATGAACCGGTCGGTGACATGACCCCACGCGAAGCGTGTGCGTTTCTGCCGCTGGCCGTGATGTGTGTCTGGATCGGGGTCGCTCCCCAGCCGTTCATCGACATGATGAAGCCCGATATCCAGGCCGTGGTGACCGGTTACGACCACTCGACGCCGTTGACCGCGGAGACTCAGACGGAGTCTCCCGCTCAGCTCACCGTCATCAACCGATAGCCGTCTGAAAGCCAGCCCACAAGCTGGCCTTCAAGTAGCCGAGACATTGATCGAAAGATCGCCCAGTCAGTTCCAAGTTGTGCAAGCACGGGGTGTGTTGTGGGATTCCAGTCAGTGACATCCGCGGTGAATCTGGTGCTGCCCGAGGTGGTACTCATCGCCACTGTGTGCTTGATGTTCCTCTCGGCCCCGTTTCTCGTCAGTGAGGCGGGCGTCGCCGCTCCGGGTATTCGCCACCGCTGGGGCATCCTGTCGCTGTTCGCGATCGGCGTGGCGATCTGGTTCTGGCTGAGGACACCGCTGGCCCCGATCAATGACGGCCCGTTCCGTCTGGACGGTCTGGTCTCCTACATCCGAGGTGCGACGCTGATCTTTGGAGCCATCATCTCTCTGATGCTCTGGAGCCAGGTGGAAGACTCGAAGTCCGCAGAATGTCAGGCGCTGCTGCTGGCGATTCTCGCGGGGGTCAACTTCACCGTCGCGGCCAACGACCTGATCGTATTGTTTCTCGGACTGGAACTGGTCAGCATCCCAACCTACGTCCTGCTGGCCCTGCCCCGCCGGGAACGCGAGTCCCAGGAAGCCACGATCAAGTATTTCCTGTTGAGTGCCTTCTCGTCGGCAATCGTGTTGTATGGTTTCGCCCTGCTCTATGGAGCCACGGGGACCACACACTTCGTCGGGATTTCCAGTTCGATTGCCGAAGCTCATGCCAATGGTGTGTCCAAACTGTTCCCGGTAGCAGTCGCTCTCATCATTGCAGGACTGAGTTTCCGCATCACAGCTGTGCCATTCCATTTCTATGCCCCGGACGTGTTCCAGGGTTCACCGGCATTTGCCGCGGGAATGTTGTCGCTGATCCCCAAGATCGTCGGTTTCGCCGCTCTGATTCGCCTGCTCAGCCTGTCCGTCGGTGCAGCCTCGTTCAATGGACACATGGAATTGCTGGGAGGCATGGTGAAACCTCTGCTCGCATTGCTGGCCGCAGTCACCATGCTGGTC
>CANJZR010000031.1 GCA_947479075.1 Planctomycetaceae bacterium | reverse complement strand
GCAGTCCGAGATCCATGGGAGAGGTCCGAGAAGAATGAATGAAGTGACAGTCGTATGGTCGAAGGGGAGGAAGGGGAAGTCAACTGGGGGAAAGCGGTTTTCAGCGGTCAGTGATCAGTCGTCAGTTCTAGGTGGCGAGACTTCTGCAAAGCTCTTCGGTTTGGACAGACAGGAATGTCTGTCCAACTGAGGACTATTCCTCTTCGCCAGCTTCTTCTTCCTTGTCACTCCCCTTCATCTCGCGGAGGAACCGCGACGGAATCGTCAGGCGGCGTTTGCCCCACTTGATGCGGCTGGCTGCGCGGCTCATGGTCAGGAAGTCCTGGGCACGCGTGACGCCGACATATGCCAGGCGGCGTTCCTCGGCGATGTTGTCCTCGGTGCCGTCGACCGAGCGCTTGTGCGGCAGGATCCCCTCTTCCATGCCGACCATGTAGACGCGGGGGAACTCCAGCCCCTTGGCACTGTGCAGCGTCATCAGCTTCACAGCGTCTTCGAGGGCCTGCTTCGTCTTATCGGGTTCCTCTTCGCGGCCTTCGAGGGCGACCGTCGACAGATACTCCGACAGCGTGGGATTCGGCGTCCGTTCGAGGTACTGCGTGATCGAGTTGATGAATTCGTCGAGCGACGCCTGGCGAGCCAGCTGCTGGTGTGGCTCCTTGTACTGGCGCTCGATCTCGTCGTTGTAGTGGACAGCGTCGATCAGTTCGCGACACAGCACATCCATCGAGCGGGGTTGATGTTCGAAGCGGTCGCGAAAACGCTGCAGCTGCTCCTGAAAAGTCAGCATCGCCTGAGCGGCCTTGGGGGTGATCTCCTTGTCCTGCACGCTGTCGGGAATCACATCAAAGAATGGGCGCCCCGACTTCACGGCTCGCGTCAGGACCTTCTCCACACTGGCATCGCCGATTCCGCGCGGAGGCGTGTTGATGACGCGGAGCAGCGCTGACTCATCTCGGGGGCTGGAGAGAACCCGCAAGTAGGAGAGGATGTCCTTGACCTCTTTGCGGTCGTAGAATGACTGGCTGCCCATCAAGAGATACGGAATCGCCGCCCGGCGCAGCTCCTGCTCAAAGATTCGCGGTTGTTCGTTCGTACGGAACAGGATGCAGAAATCGCGAGCAGAAACCCCCTTCTGCTGGATCAGAAAGCGGATCTCGCGCACCACCATTTCCGCTTCAACCTGCTCGTCTTCGTATTCCAGGAAGCGGACGGCGTGCTGGGATTTCTTCGTGGCGAGCAGCTGTTTTTTGTGTCGCACCCGGTTGTGGCGGACGAGTTCATTGGCTGCGTCGAGGATCTGATCGGTGCAGCGGTAGTTCTCTTCGAGGCGGACGACTTTGGCTCCCGGGAAGTAGTTAGCAAACCCGAGAATGTGCCGCACCTCGGCCCCGCGCCAGCCGTAGATCGACTGATCATCGTCTCCCACAACGCAGATGTTGCGGTGGTTCTGGACCAGGGCTTCGATCAGCTCGAACTGGGTCCCGTTGGTGTCCTGATACTCATCGACCTGGACATGGTCGAAGCGGGCCTGGTGCTTTTCAAGGACATCGGGATGCTTGGTGAACAGCTCGTTGGTGAGCAGCAGCAGGTCGTCGAAGTCGACACCGCCGGTTGACTTGAGACGGGCCTGGTAGCGGCGATAGGCAGCCACGGCGAGAAACTCTTTGTCGTCCTCAGCTGCGTCGCCAGCTTTCTCGGGGCGAATGCCGACCGACTTCCACTTACTGATGATAGAGAGGAGATCACCGGGCCGGAGCGACGATTCGGTGACACGGATGTCACGCAGGACGGAGCGAGCAATCGACTCCTGATCACCGCGGTCGAGGATCGTGAACTTGGCGGGGTAGCCGAGGACTTCGATGTCCTTTCGCAATACGTCGACACACAGTGAGTGGAACGTCGAGATCCACGGGCGGTTGGGGCCCTTGATCGCACTGCCCAGCAGATGACGGGTTCGCTCCAGCATTTCCTTCGCCGCTTTGTTGGTGAAGGTCACTGACAGAATCCGATCGGGGCGAATCCCGTGGCGGATCAGTTCCGCCATCCGGTAAGTGATGACCCGCGTCTTCCCCGTCCCCGCCCCCGCCAGGACAAGCAGCGGCCCAGACAGAGTGGTCACTGCATCGCGTTGGGCCTGGTTCAGAATGGAAAGACGATCAGCCATAAATCAGCACAATTGGTGAAAGGCGAGCGGCCAGCGTCAGCGGGCTGGTGCATCGGCGAAGATCTGGCGTGACTCGGGAACTCCCCCGAGAATGCCGTTCCCGCCAAGGGGGACGCATTCTGCCGCACGAGAGGCCCGAAAGAAAGTGCTGTGAAAGCCTGCAAATCAGGCACAATCGGCACATTGCCCCCAAAGTTCGCCTCAAGCCGGGTTTGTCAACACCTTTCCCACCCAGAATTTTGATTTCACGGATTCGTGGCTTGTCGAGATTGGTGTGAGACAAAAGGGAGGGTAACATTGAGTCGTCCCGGCCGGATGGACTGTGCCCCGGCGGGATCACCTGAGAACTGGTGAAAGTGCTTCGAAGGATTACGAAGTTCCCTGAGTTCATATTGGCGGGGATGCTGCCAATCAATTGTCATCGGTTGATGTCTCGCGGAGTGAGCCGAACCGAATCCTCCTCAGCGTGGTAAGATGCTGCACCGGAAATCACAGACAACCCCACTGCCCTCACGTCAATTTGTCACACCAACAGTCTTCGAGAATCGACTCGTGTCGCGTTCGAGACTGGTCCGTGCTGATGATCGCGAAGCCGATGCGATCGGTCTGCTCGACCAGGAAACCGGGGAGCACATCCTGGTCGACCGAGTGGAATGGCTGAAGTACACTGAAGTTTCCCGCGGTTCCGCTGTCTCGGCTTAACGCGGGTATGCGTCAACGAGACCACCAGATCGAATGTGAATGACCGAAGAGATTGCTCGTCCTGAACGCCCGTTATTCACCGATCTGACTCGAAAAGGGTTGCAAGATTGGTGCGAATCGAATGGCGTCCCTTCCTATCGTGTTGATCAGATCCGCCAATGGATCTTCGGAAAACGGGTGAACTCGTTTTCCGAGATGCACGACATCCCCGCCAAGGTGCGGGCCCAGCTGGCCGAAGAGTTTCGTTTCTGGGCCGGACGGATTGTCCGTCATCTTGTTTCCTCAGACCGTACGGAAAAACTCCTGCTCGAACTGGGCGAGGGGGATCTGGTCGAATGCGTGCTGATGCGGGAGCCGGATCGCTGCACGGTTTGCATCAGTACGCAAGTCGGTTGCGGCATGGGATGTATCTTCTGTGCCAGCGGACTCGATGGAGTCAAACGCAACCTCACCACTGGCGAGATCCTGGAACAAGTTCTGCGCGTTGACCGACTGCTGAGCTTGGAAGAGCGAATCACGAATATCGTGGTGATGGGGATGGGGGAACCGCTGGCGAATTTGCGATCACTTTTGCCCGCGCTCGACACACTGAATGAAAAGGGCGGTATGGGACTTGGAGCCCGCCGCATTACGATCTCGACCGTCGGACTGCCGGAGAAGATGCGGGAACTCGCCCGACATGGCACACCTTACAACCTCGCCGTTTCGCTCCACGCCCCCAATGATACGCTGCGGACGGAGATTGTCCCGACGAACAAACGCACCGGGATTGAAGCGATCCTCGAAGCTGCGGAAGAGTATTTCCAGATCACCGGTCGGCGGGTGACATACGAGTATGTTCTGCTCGCTGGTCGCAACGACGGACCGGAAGAGGCCAAGCAGTTGGCAAAGCTGTTGCGGAATCTGAATGCGCATGTGAACCTGATCCCGATGAACCCGGTGGCACCGATTGACCTCGCAGCCCCCGCAGAGCCTCGCACAAAGATGTTCGTCGAGATGCTCCAGCATGGCGGAGTCAACGTCACAGTCCGCAAGCGTAAGGGAGCCGATATCGACGCCGCGTGCGGACAGCTTCGGCTGACGGAGCTGTCTCTGGGCAAGTGAGATTCCACAACTCCATGCTCTAGATGCCTCTGGATTATGAATTGAACATTCAGATTCCCCGAGTTAAAACCAGATTAGTTCCAGTGTATCTCTCCCCTCCATTGAAGGTTAAAACATGTGGACATCCGCTTTGCTGCTGGCCCAGAATAACGCAGTTAACGCTCCTGAAATTCCACCAGGCGTTGCTGCCATTATCATGGTCATTTACTTTGCAATACTGCTGTTGATGATCGTCAGCCTGTGGAAGATATTCGAGAAGGCGGGCAAACCTGGTTGGGCGGCCATCATCCCGATCTACAACATTATCGTGATGTTAGAGATTGTCGGAAAGCCGGTCTGGTGGTTGCTACTGTTGTTCATTCCATTCGTGGGGATAGTCGTGTCGATCATGATGGTCCTTGAACTCGCGAAGAAGTTTGGCAAGGGGGGAGGGTTCGCACTGGGGCTTATACTTCTGCCGATTGTCTTCTATCCCATCCTGGCTTTCGGTGACGCCAAGTACGAAGGAAGCACCAGCGAGTATGATGAAGAGTAACTTGAAAACGACTCTCTCGATCGACTGCTCTTACCGGGGCAAGCTGTGGATCATTTCCTCAGTTCTGTTGGTATTGGGATGTGGATCACAGCCCCCCGTTTCGACCACCGAGAGCCAGAGACAACAAGCGGTCCCGAACGACAGCCCCCCCGCATTCACCATCGAAGAGGGTTTCTCGCCAATCGCATTTGGTGACATGGCTGTCTTCCCTGCCGATGCCACCACCACTCAGACCTGGACCAGCCAAGGGGACGAGTTCCTCTGCACCGGGAAACCGAAGTGCTACCTGCACACGAAGGCTCCGTACGGCGACGGGACACTGCGGTTCGACTATAAGTTTGAGCCCGATCCCAAGATCACTGATCCGGCCAAGCTGGCGGGCCACAACACTGGTGTATTGCTCTTTATTCAGGAGCCACACGCGGTCTGGCCCAAGTCGATCGAGGTGCAGGGTAAGCACAGCGAGATGGGACAGCTGCGTCCGAATGGGGGAGCCGTGGCGGTCGAGTTTCAGGATTCCCCCGAAGTCCGCGAGTCGGCCCGCAAGCCGGTCGGTGAATGGAACTCCGTTGAGATCGTCACCAAGGCGGGGGCGATCACTGCATCAATCAATGGCCAGGTCGTGGCTGTCGGTCAGCCGGGGGAGCTGACGAGCGGGTTGATCGGCTTACAGGCCGAAGGGCACCGGCTCCGGTATCGTCATCTGCGGTTCGCTCCGGCGCAGTAGCTCACCATTCTCCAGCCACGCGCATTCCCGGAATACCGCTGAATAACCCCATGCCACTTCGTATCGGACCGCTGACGATCGATTCCCCGCTGGCTCAAGCCGCATTGAGCGGATACAGCGATGGTCCGATGCGGCTGCTCGCCCGACGGTTCGGTGCGAAGTATGCGTTGGCTGAAGTGCTGATCGACCGGTTCGCGGTCGAGTCGCAGTCCACGAACTTTATCCGCCGCCATTTGCAGATCGCGGATGAGGACCATCCGATCGGTGGACAACTGATGGGGACGGATCCGGCTCAGTTTCAGTTCGCTGCACAACGACTCGTTCAAGCGGGTTTCGATGTCATCGACATCAACTTCGGCTGTCCGGTGAAGTCGGCCATCGGCGGATGTCGGGGGGGATACCATCTGGGCCAGCCCGAAGCGGCCCTCGAAATTGTCTCGCGCGTACGCGACAGCGTCCCCGCTCACATTCCCGTCACCGTCAAGATGCGGCGCGGGATCGATGACACAGCAGAGAGCCGAGACAGGACACTCACGATCCTGCAGGGGGCATTCGACCGCGGTGTCGCTGCGGTCACGCTCCATGGAAGAACCGTCGAGCAGAAATACATAGGCCCCAGCCGCTGGAGCTTTCTGAAAGAGGCCAAAGAGAATTTCCCCCAACACACCATCCTGGGAAGCGGCGACCTGTTCACGGCCGATGACTGCGTGCGGATGTTGTCGGAGACCGGCGTGGACGGGGTCTCGATTGCACGCGGTGCCATCGGCAATCCGTGGATCTTCTCCTGTGCGCAGGCACTGCTGAACGGTGAAACACACCCTGCCCCTCCAGCTCTCCTCGAACAGGGCGAGGTTATTCGCATACACGTCCAGCTGGCTCAGGAGACCTATGGGGATGCGGCTTGTGTTCCAAGGCTGCGAAAACATCTGGTGAAGTATGCCCGCCTGCACCCGAACCACGCCGAAGTCCGCAACACGTTTGCGATGGCAGGCAGTGTGAGTGATATCGAACTGCTGCTGATGAAGTTTTACAACGACGACAGGCCAGGTGTCTGGCCCGTGCAAGAGTCAGCGATGTCGTGCGAGAATGGCTGAGTTGCAGTGCAGACCATATCCGTCATCGATTTAATCTATGTCGATCTTCAGAATCAGCTGTAGCGGCTCAGCAGGAGCTTCGCCCTCCCGTGCTGGAGACTGACCACAAAGGTGGCCTTATCTTCTGGCAGCTTTTTGTGGAGCCGCTTCAACAGTTTGAGTGGGATGATCGCTCGGGACTTGCATGTACTTGAGCAGGTCATTCACGATGTCTGCAGCTGCGGGGGCAGCGACCATACCGCCGTAGTCACTGCCGCCCCGGGTCGGTTCGTCGACCGTGACGATGACGACAACGCGGGGATTCTTGACGGGAGCGCCGCAGACAAAAGAGCTGATGTGGCGAGTGTGAGAGTACTGGCCATCGGGGTCCATCTTCTGAGAGGTCCCGGTCTTGCCGAAGAGGGAATAATCGGCGAGCCTGGCCTTTGTTCCGGTGCCACGCTGGACGACGTCGACCATCGCCTCTTCCACCACCCAGCGAGTCGTTTCCGGACGAACGAGGTCGGTCGACATGACGTTGGGAGCAATCGATGCATGACCGACGGAACCGAGATAGAGATGCGGTGTGATCCAGCGACCACCGTTCGCCAGGGCCGCGTGAGCAGCGAGAATCTGCAACGGCGTCGCCAGCATCTCCTGCCCCATGGGGATCGAACCGGTCGAGTAGATCGTCCACTTTTCGAGCGGGTGCAGTGTGCCGGGAAGTTCTCCAGGAAGTTCGATGCCCGTTCGCTGACCAAAGTTGAACCGGGTCATCAAGTCGTGCAAACCGGGATTCGTAAGCGTCTCCCCGATCTTTGCCATCCCGATGTTGCTCGACTTCACGAGTACATCCTTGAGACTCAGCACGCCATAGCGATGGTGATCATGCAGCACGCGCGGCCCCATGCGATAGGCCCCACGCTCGCAGTTTAACGTATCGGAAGTGTGTAATTTCTCCTGATCGAGGCCCCAGGCGACGATGACGGGCTTGATCGTCGAACCGGGTTCATACGCAGCTTGAATCGACAGGTTGCGCCACGAGTCAGGAGGTGCGGCCTCCGGATGGGATGGATCAAAGGCCGGACGGCTGACCATCGCGAGGACTTCCCCCGTCGCGGGATCGAGAACAGTAGCACAGGCTCCCACTGGCTGGTGAGTCTGCATCAACTCGTCCATCCGCCGCTCGACGTGCAGCTGGCAGACCGTGTCGAGAGTCAGCTGGATATTCTCGCCCGGTTGAGCGGGAGTCGTTTCTCCCTCCAGCACATTGATGACAAAGCTGCGTGCATCGCGGACGACGGTTCGGCGACCGGGCTGACCGCGCAGACGAGTATGAAAAAACTCCTCCACACCGCCGTGAGGAGTCCCATCGATATCACGCCAGCCCAGGACATGAGCGGCGAGTGCCCCTTGAGGGTAAACTCGCTGGTACTCAGCGCGGAAACTCCATTCGGGAGCGGGAAGATTCGCCGCCAGAATCTGCGAGACCTCAGCCTCCGACAACCGACGCTTGATCCACATGAACCGCTTTTCACGGTGGTCAATAATCCGCTGCTGAACCTCGGTTGGATCGAGCCCGAGAGCATTTGCCAGTACGCAAGCGGTGCGAAACGAGTCGACAACGCGGGCCGGATCGATGTAAAGGCTTTGAACGGCGACCGTCGTCGCCAGCAGACGACCGCGGCGATCATACAAGTCGCCGGGGCGGGACGGGATGACCTCTGCGTGCTGCTGCTGTCGAGTGGCCCGGCTGGCGAACTTCTCTCGCTGCACCCACTGAACCTGCACCATGCGTCCCATGAGAACGCACCAGACCAGAGTCACGACCAGCTGGACACTGATCGAACGCCAGGCCAGTCGCGGTTCGCTCGAGGTGGACATGGGAAGAGTTTCAAGTGAGATCGAACGAGCTTGGCCTCAGCCGAGAACCACAATTCTGCAGGATGTCCGATACTCATCGACGGTTATTCAAGGGAACAACTGTCGCACGTCGTCGGGCCGCTCGCTCCGCTTCGGCTTGTTCCAATGACTCCATCAGACGGGATGGAGCCCCCAACTCCTGCGTCCTCAACTTAAGCCTCGCGTACTTCTCTTCCAGCTGCTCCAGACGGTAGACCTGCAGGGTCTGCGTTCGCTTCATATCGAGCAGCTGTTTCTCCACCGCGATACCCGCGGCAGCAATCAGCACAACCAGCGACAGAGCAGCACAGAATCGAAAGAACATGATGAGCGTGCGAGACGGAGGTCCAAACCGAAGCGAAGAAATCGCCTCTGTCACCCATCAATTGGCAGGCTGTTCCTCAACCGCAGGCTCTTCCGTTGTCTGAGCCTCTTCCGTCGATGGTTCTGGTGGAGTTTCCGCCCCTTCTTCCGGGGTGAACTCTGGCAAAATCGGACGACGTTCGGGATGCAGGTGGAACGTCGGGATCGCTGAGTCTTTCTCTTTCACGCAGACGATCACACCCTTCGTCGTCACGAGAAACAACCGGTCCGTGCGATCGTTGGTGGGGCTATCCACAAACTGACGGCTGGGGATTTTCCCGACCACTCGTCCATCCGACGCTTCGAGAATGACAATCTCTTTCTGATCGTTGAAGGCGTACAGGCGAGACTGCCCCACCATCAGGACTTTGCGGGCTTGCTCTTGGGGGCTGGCCCAAATCTCGCTGCCAGTATCGCCATTCAGAGCATAAGTCCCCACCGTTTCCGGGGTCACATAGACCCGGCTGCCGAAGAAGCGTGGCTGCTGTCGAATCCGATGAGCAGACGTAAACGCCCAGCGGAACTCTCCATTGTCCTGATTCAGACAGTACATCCGGGCGTTCTCGGCGGCGAGCAGAATCGAATCTTCGTTACGACCGAGGGGCGTCACGATCTTCGCATCGGTTTCAAATTGAAACACGAGCTTTTCTTCCTTCGTGGCCACCGAGAAGAATGATCCGCTCGAGCTGGCAAAGCACACGCTTCGGGATGTAGCAATCGGCGGCGACACGATCTCGGATGGAGCCTGGTAACGCCAGACGAGCGCCAGATGAGAGTACTCGGGGAGTCTGCGTTGCTGGCTCAGCTTCTGGGTAATCTTGAGGTCGAAACCATACACGCTGCCATCGACCATCCCGATGTAGACCTGATCTTCATCGACCGCGGGAGAGGCCGACGGACTTTTCGGAAGGGTCAGTTCCCAAATTACCCCACCGTTCCGCTTATCAAGTGAGAAGAGGCTCATACCAACGCAAATGAGCAGCTGCTCAGCGTTTGAAGCGGGCTGGAAGGCTTGCTGATTCGGACGTCCAACGAGAGTCGACCAGGCACGCCGTCCAGACTCGATATCGAAGGCCGTAATAATCCCGGTGGTCGATCGGATGAACACCATTTCTTCGTCATTGGTGACAAAGTCGACCTTTTCGCGACCGGGGTCGATAGCCGCTCGCCCCCACCAGGCCATTTTGAGGCCATTACGCGCCAAATCCGCTTCACGGGGCAGATCATTCGCAAACGACGAAGCTGCGGAGAGACCAATGATGCAGGTGGTCAATAGAAGGCGAATCGCCTGCATGGAAGGCTCCATCGAACGGCGAACAAACGGCGAAAGACGGGGAACAACAACGCCCCGGCGAAGGTGCAGACCACCCCACCCATCCATCGTCGGCAGTTCCGGGACCGTTTTCCAGCCCAGTCCGGGGTCGAGACGCAAAACTTGCCGGTTTCCGTTTCCCGTCTGGCACGACCGTTTTTGCCCGATTAGAAGGACTGATCCGTCCGGGCAGCTTATGGCTTCGCTTGAGCATCGATCTTGCGGCTGAGTTCAGCGACCTGAGACTGCAACTGAGCGAGGATCGTCGTCTGCAGATCGCCCCTCGCCCGCTCGATCGCGGGTTTGTATTTGAATGTATAGAGACTGACCAGTATTACCGTAGGCCATAAAGCGAGGTTCCCGCACACTACCCAAAGAGGGGCAACCCAAGAGATTCCCGAGAGGTGGAAAAGTTCCATCGGCAGTACGGAAAGATAACAAATAATGGTCGCCGCTGCCCCCCAGTACGATGCTCTCTGAATCTTACGGGCCTTCTGTTCCAGTTCTTGAATTGAAGCTTGCAGATTCATACGAAACTCCTCGAAGGGGAACGAAACGACTCGGGAATCCTGGGAGAGCAAGTCTTCAAGTCGTGGTCTTGGGGGGCCAGGCTCAGTCATGGTGGGTCACCTTGAGAAGCTTCTGAAGTTCAACTTTTGCATAGTGCAGACGTGACTTCACCGTCCCCACCCCGCACCCCACCACTTCAGCGATCTCCGCTAAATCCAACTCTTCCAGAAAACGCAGCGTGATAATTTCACGATGCGCCAGCGACAGCTGAGCAAGTGCAGCGTGAACCTGACCTGCCTCTTCAAGTAACTCCAGTTCATTCCAGTCACTGGTCTCGGCAAGTTCGCTGACCAGTTCCTCAGACAGTGGATGAGGGCGATCCGATCGCCTCTTGCGCAAATGAGACACCGACACATCATGAGCGATCTTATAGAGCCAAACCCGAAACGCCTCGGGAGCGCGCAAGGTGTTGATTCGCAGAAAGACCTTCATCCAGACTTCTTGGAGAACATCCGCCCCATCCGAGTCCTCCGACAGAATGCGGCGAACGTAGTACAGAATCCGCCGCTCATAGAGCACGACCAGTTCCCGAAACGCGACGGGGTCACGGCCCTGGGCCTGCAGGACCAGGAGTTGCTCGCGAATCGCATTCAGCTCACTGGGCGGCATCAGGACATTCCGACAAACAATTCGACTCCCTAAGAGAAGCCGCAAGTCATCAGCCTAAGGTTCAACGTTTATCAAGGCTTTCCCGGAATTGGTACCACTCGCCAACACACCACGATGTCGCATCTGCTGACACACCTGGATCATATTGATTCGGACCACTGCGTAGTTTGCACAATTCATCAACAGTTGCTGCCCCTTCTGTCATTCCGTCAGTTGAATCCATGCGGGTCAAATTCACGCGTAAGCATATCCGCAGCTGTCGAGGTTACTTGCGGCAGATGTCCAAATTCTCCCGTTGGCGGCACGGTCATTGCCCTTATTTGGGGGACATGACTGTCACCAGACCTGCTCGTGCGGGATGGTGTTTGGCTGGTGATTCTCTCGTTTTCGAGATGTCTATGCATCACCAGTGAACTGCTGGGAGAAGGATTTCGAATGTTGAGTTTTCGAAGGATGGTTCTGGCCAGTCGCGCCAGCGTTTGTGGTGTAATGATCACGTGTGGAACGGTGGCTCTGAGCGATGAGCCAGGCGCCGTTGTCCCCGCCTCGGCCACAGTGGTTCCGGCTGAAATCAAGGTCCCTGCACCAGCTGCGGAGACGACACCTCCTGCCCCTCCGGTCGCCGAGACACCGTTCGTCGATGTCGAAGTGGAGGCCCCCGAAGTGGCTTACGTCATCGTCGACGGAGTGACACACTCCAAGCGTGGGAAGCTTCGCAAGCTGCGGTTGTCGCGACGCGAGAAGAAGCGTCTGGCAATGGTCGTGGCCAACTGGTCAGAGATGGGTCAGGACCGCCGCATTGAGCGGATGGTTGATCTTTCAAAGCCCACTCGAATTGTGTTCACGCTCGACGATCTCACAGCCAACGAGCAACAGCTGCTCGACCTGACGAATCAGGCTCGTGCGAACTCCGGTTTGCCGATGTTGCGAATCGATCCTCGACTTTGCCGTGCGGCACGCCTGCACAGCGCGAACATGGCTCGCTTCAACTCAATGTCGCACTACCTCGAAGGCCGTTCGCATCAGAACCGGACAGCTGAGGCGGGTTACCCCAGTGGCATGGTGGCCGAGAATATCTGTGCCAGCCAGCGTGACCCACAGAGCGCCGTCTACACGTGGCTCAACTCCAGTGGACACCGGGCCAACATGCTGTCGTACCAGTACGCCGACATCGGCGTGGGTATTGGCTACAACAGCAGCGGCACGCCTTACTACACGCAGGTGTTTGGACGCTAAGCGTCTCATGAAGTGCTGATCTATGCAGAAAGCCCGTCGATCTCTGGATCGGCGGGCTTTCTCGTTTGAACTCACTTCCATCAACCGCATCAAGCGGGCTCAGTCAACACTCCGCAATGCCGAGATCCCACGACGAAGCGCATCACGCATGACTTCGACGGGTGCGGCCTGCTTCGTGAAATAATGGTACTGCGCAGCGGCCTGTCCCACGAACATCTCCAGCCCGCTCACAATATGACAGCCACGCTCGCGGGCCTGCTTGATGAGCAGCGTCTGTTCCGGATTGTAGATCGTGTCGAAGACCACGGTCCCTTCCCGGAGCCAGTTATCCTGAAACGGAGTATCGTCCATATTCGGATACATCCCGATCGGAGTGCAGTTCACCACCACGTCCATATGGCCAATTCCACGGTTCTCCCACGCCACGAACTGACAACCAAGATGCGTGGCCAGATCCTGCCCGCGTGCCTTGGTCCGGTTGGTGATCGTCAATGCGGCCCCCGCACGCAGGACGCCCAGACCGATGGCCTTGGCGACTCCACCGGCTCCTAACAGAAGCACGCGTTTGCCAGCCAGCTCGGGATCGCCCTTCTCCACCAGCCCTTGCTTGATGCTCGCCAGCGCCGCGTCAAAGTCGGTATTGGCGGCGTACCAGTTGGAACGGTCATCACAGTAGAGGGTATTCGCCGCGCCGATCTCCTCGACGATGTCATCTCGGAACTTGACCAGCCGCATGACCTTCTCTTTGTGCGGGATCGTGACGCTGTACCCTTTCACATTGAGCCAGGTGAAGGCTTCGAGCGTTTCCCGCAACTCCTCGGCCGGGACCCTCATCGGCAGGTAGACCGCGTTGAGCCCGTCCGCCTTGAAGGCTGCATTGTGAATGCGAGGGCTGTAGCTCTGGGCAATCGGGTCTCCCAACACACCGTAGACCTGCGTCTGGGCATTGATCTGGTCGAACCGATAGAGGTGTTTCATCTCCTCAAACGACAGCTGTCCAGGAGCCAGCACACGATCGGAGCTGAAGGTCGCATAGGTGAATGGAGCTCCGTACTTGCCGCACAGCACCCGGCTCACCAGGCCGAACTCGCCCATACAGAACGCGATCGTGGGGATCTTGGCCCCCTTGACCAGCCGCAGCAGACGGATGTTGTCCTGCGGAGACTGGGCCATCGTCACGATCTTGATGACATCGGCATCGAGTTCGCTGATCCGCGCGTACCGCTCCTCGATATCGTTCGGCGTCCCGTTGAAGTCGTGGAAGCTGATGATGCGTTTCGTCTTGCCGTAGCGCCGGATCTTGCTGGCCACCTCGTCTTCGATATCGACGTAATCGACGCCAGAAACGATGGCCTGACGCAGCACTGTCAGACGCTGATCCTCGGGCATCTTGGACCGACCACCATCAATGGGACGACGGCAGGTGATCACCACGGGAGTCGGACGGTCGGCCAGCAAACGGTTCAGATCGGGAGATTTAGACAGCCAGTCGAGCCGTAACTCCACCAGTTCAGCCCCGCGTTGAGCGAGGGCCTGATGCTCGGCGATCATCATGGAGTGTCGGGTACGACCCAGACTGACGCAAATCATGCTTGGTAAGCTCGTGCAACAGAGTGAACGCCCGTTACGGGCGAAAGACGCAAGGTATCTTGCCCGCGGAGTTCCTGCCAGCGGGTCGCCGACAGACAAGCGTCCGCGATCCGAGGTTCGCGACACCGACCAGTCATCGGCCCGATTTTCGGGTAAAGAACAGGAACTCTACTCCGCTTTGGGAAACACGTGGTCGCGAGTCGAGCTGGTCTGCCCATCAAACTGTACAGTCGTCAGTGTCGACTGCGTCTGTCCCAGGAACAGCTGGGGTTTATCGAACCAATCCTTCAAAACTGCGATTTCCGCAGGATCGCTCTC
>CANJZR010000030.1 GCA_947479075.1 Planctomycetaceae bacterium | reverse complement strand
GCTGACGACATTGGATTTTTTGTCGGCAGCCGACTTCGCATCTCTGCTGATCTGTGTCATCCGTTTCATCTGTGTACAAGATCTCCTTCTTTTACTCGCACTGGTAGCTAGTGTGCGAAGAGATGTGGGACACAGATGACACAGAAGTTCACAGATTAGGAGGGAGAGGGGCGGGTAAGTTGTGGTTTAAGCGAATTTCAATGGCACGATTCGCACAGGTGTGCGAGATTTAAAGTGGTGGAGACGACGGGGGCTGCCCACTGTTTTGCGTGTCCAGAGGTGTTCAGCGTGCGGGGCTGAGTGCGGCATGGGCCTTCTCAAAACCGTGGAAATGGTCTGCTAATTCTGGGAAATTCGAAGACGGCGTTGTCGGGCGGTGCGAGGCTCGGCCGTGCGGCTCGTTATCCTGAGGGGCGTTCAAACAGGGTGTGATTGATCTGTCTGTGCTGCCTTTCCGTAACTGGTGTCTCTCCGGTACATTGCACCTGATTGATGAGGTTTTCGGCAGAGTTTGGGACTTCATCGCCTACAGAATCGCCGCAGGAGCCTACCCCATGAAAAACGTTGTCTGCCTCGTACTGGGGGGAGGAAAAGGGACTCGCCTTTTGCCGCTGACTGGCGAACGGTCGAAGCCAGCTGTGCCACTGGCCGGAAAGTACCGGCTGATCGATATTCCGATCTCGAACTGTATTAACAGTGGCATCCAGCGGATCTACCTGCTGACCCAGTTCAATTCGGTGAGTCTCCACCGGCATATTCGCCAGACGTATACCTTTGACTCGTTCAATGGCGGGTTCGTTGAGATCCTCGCTGCCCAGCAGACGAACGAGGGAGCCGACTGGTATCAGGGAACCGCCGACGCAGTGCGGAAGCAGTTGCGTCACCTGAAACAGCCGGGGATTGACTATGTCCTGATCCTGTCGGGCGACCAACTCTACCGGATGGACTTTGCCAAGATGCTCAAAGAGCACGAGGCCGCCAATGCCGATGTGACGATCGCCGGGCTCCCAGTGAACGAGGAGCAGACTGCGGGCTTCGGCGTGATGAGAGTCAATGATTCGGGCCGTGTCGAAGGCTTTCTTGAGAAGCCCAAAACCAAAGAAGAGCTGAAGCTGGTACGTACCGATCCCAAATGGATCGACTCCCACGGCATCGTCAGCCACGGTCGCGACTTTATCGCTAGTATGGGCATCTACCTGTTCAACCGGGAGACTCTGGTCGACCTGTTGGAGAAGACGGAGTACGAGGACTTCGGTAAGGAAGTCTTCCCGATGGCAATCCGGGCGCGCAAAGTTCAGCTGCATCTATTCGATGGATACTGGGAAGACATCGGAACGATTCGGGCCTTCTATGAAGCCAGCCTGGCTCTCGCCGGTCCGAACCCACCGTTTGCTCTGGAAGTTGCCAAGGCCCCGATTTACACCCGTCCCCGCTTTCTCCCACCGACGAGAATCGAAGGCGCGACCGTCCTGCGGAGCATGATCGCTGACGGCTGTACCATTGAGGCTGCCGCGGTCATCAAGAACAGCTCGATTGGACTGCGATCGACGATCGGGGCGAATGCTCAGATCAAGGATTCGGTCCTGATGGGGGCCGACTATTTCCGGCACGACATCCGGGCAAACCATGTCGAAGGCCAGCCCGAACTGGGAATTGGCCCTGGCACGATCATTGAACGGGCGATCGTCGACAAGAACTGCTCCATCGGAGCGAACTGTGTCATCAAACTGCCGCCCGGTTTTCCCGAGAATGGGGAACGCGGCCCGCTGCTCGTCCGGGACGGGATTATTGTCGTTCCGCGACGTACTGTGTTGCCTGATGGATGGAAGTTCTGAGGATGTTTGAGGAAGTTTTCAGTGGTCAGTTCTCAGTTTTCAGCAAGAGTCTTTGAGGCTTCTGCTGCGGAAGGGGTTGCCAATGAAAAGTTGCCCATTCATCTTCCGCACTGAAAACAGACCACTGAAAACTAACCACTCTCATCTCCCATGACGCTCGACGAGATCAAGCAATCCATCCCGCATCGGGACCCGTTCTTGTGGCTCGATGAGGTGACCGAGATTTCGGACACACGCATCGTGGCCAGGAAATTCCTGCCAGAGAATCTGGACCTGTTTCGAGGCCACTACCCGCACTTCCCGATCCTCCCCGGAGTGATCCAGTGCGAGGCAGCGTTCCAGGCTTCAGCTGTCCTGATCGCGCAGCTCCTGCCCACTGGAACTGACATGGCTCCCGTGGTCACGCGGCTGAACAACGTCCAGTTTCGCTCGATGGTGCGTCCGAACCAGACGATCGAAATGGAAGTCGAGATCACCGAGCGATTGCAGAACACTTTCTACCTGAAGGGGAAAGTCTCCTCGAATGGGAAAGTCAGCTGTCGACTCGAATTTGCCTGCACAGCTACGCAGATTGGTTGAAGTCGAGTGATGATGATCGAGGGTCGGACACAGGAGGTGGCCCGGCACTGGACAACGGTTTGATGGAAGTTGACGGCATGATGCTCCACGCCTCGGCCGGCTGACGCCGGTCACTCTCTATTTCGTTCACACCACACACGCCTCGCAGCAGTCATGTCCACACAAACACCCGGCGACGACCAGAATCCTGAATCACTCTACAAAGATCGCTGGACGGTTCCTCACGAGGAAAACGGTTCGGGCGGCTTGCCTGATTCCGCATTGCCAGAAGTGCAACCGCCGTCCGCCGGTTTCATTGTCCAGTTGTTCGTTGTGCCCGCAGTGATCGTTTTGATCATCGTGGCGGTTTACGTGTTGTTCGGTCGGTTAGCATCCGGTGAGGCCGACTGGCGACAGCTGGTGACCGATGTGAAGAGCGAGAATACCCACGTCCGCTGGAGGTCAGCGCTGACACTGGCCCAGGTCCTGCAGGACGACGCCCTGCGCAAGGAGAAAGGTCAGCAGCTGGCCTCGACTCCCGATGTCGCCACCGCCCTGACGGATGTCCTGAGCGATCTCCTCAAGAAGACAACCCCCAATGAAGAGGAGCTTCAGCAGACGGACTATATGTTGAAAGCTGTGGGGCTCGTCGATGTTCCTGAATCAGCGGTTCCCGTGTTATTGACGGCCACGGAGGGTACGCGGGATCGTGAAATCCGCAAGCAGGCCTTGAACTCATTGGCGGTGATCTGCGGTCGGGCGTTCGTCGATCGCAAGAAGCCGATCAACATGCCGGAGCTGACGAATCGGATCATCGAGATTTCGAAGGAGTCGGAGACGCTCTTCCGACACCAGGCGGCTTTTATTCTGGGGACGCTTTCAACGCCTGAAGCCATCGACCGGCTGACAGCCATGCTCGAAGACGGCGATCAGATGGCCCGGGTCAACGCCGCGGTCGGTCTGGCGAGACAGAATTCGACAGCTGGCATTCCGACGTTGGAGAAACTGTTTGGGGAAGCTGTGTCCTGGAAGCTGGATCCCTCGGCGGTCAAGAACGACGAGCAGGCGACTCAGCATTTTGAACGTGTCATGCTGGTGACTAACGGAATGCTGGCCGTACAGAATCTGTCCCCCCAACTCGACGCAGAGACGAAGAAGAGGCTCTTGGGACTGATTTCCCAGTGTGCCGATCAAGCGGTCGATATTGCCGTGCAGAAGCAGTGGGTTGCCACGAAGGCCGCATTGAGCCAGTAAATGGTTTAACTGGTGGGCCAGTCGCCGTGGAGATAGATATTGTCTCCCAAGGTGGTGATCTGCAGATTAAGGAGCGAATGGGCCTGTGCCATCTGGGCGACTCCCTGTCCGCCAATGGGGGACAAGGCGGCCTGGCCTCCGATGATGAGTGGGGCGATGTAGACGTGGCACTCATTGACGATCCCTGCGTCGAATGCGGCACCGAGGACTCCGGCCCCTCCTTCGATCATGACGTGCGTCATCTTGCGCTTTCCCAGCTCGGCACACAGCTGTCGCAGCGACGGGCGATCAGGATTCCCTGATTCCCCAGCGAGTTGCAGGACCTCCACGCCAGCTGACTTCAGAGCAGCGATGCGATGGGGCTGAGCGGACTGTGATGCGACGATCAGTACAGGAAACTCTTGCGCCGTTTGGACCAGCCGCGAGGACAGGGGAGTTCTGGCTTGGGAATCCAGGACGATTCGAGTGGCCACTCGCGGGCCCACCGGGCGCGCTGTCAATTGGGGATCGTCTGCCAGGACCGTGGACACTCCCACAATGATGGCATCGCTCCGTCCACGCAGTTCATGGGCTTGTGACCTGGAGTACTCGTTCGTGATCCACTTCGAGTCGCCTGTGCGCGTGGCGATCCGTCCATCGAGTGACATCGCCCATTTGGCATGCACCCAGGGGAGCCCGTCCAGCATCAGACGGCGAAACGGGGCAATCAGACGCTGGGCCTCAGGTTCACAGACTCCCGATGTCACGGTGATTCCCGCCTCTCTCAGCAGTGCGATTCCACGACCGTTCACATGCGGGGCTGGATCACCGGTGCCGATGACCACATTTTGTATCCCGGCGGCAATCACTGCCGGTGCGCAAGGGGGAGTCTTCCCCTGGTGCGAGCATGGCTCCAGTGTGCAATAGAGGGTCGCTCCCCGTGCTCGTTCACCTGCTGCCGTCAGGGCGTGAACCTCTGCATGTGGGCCACCGAACCTCTGGTGCCACCCCTCGCTGATCACTCGCAATTGGTCATCGACGATCACCGCACCCACTGGCGGGTTGGGTTCCACAGCTCCGTTTCCGCGATGAGCGAGCTGAATCGCGTGACGCATGACAGACTCGGGGGAGTCGAACCGCATTTAAAACCGTCACAATCGTTACAGGTTCGTAAGACCAGCAGAAGCTGCCGAACGGGTGGGCCGCAAACTCAACGCATCTTAACTGACCCGAACTGCATTTGCTTCGATCGATATTCGTGGCACAAGTGTCAAATCAAGACTTCTGAGAATAGGTCGGAAAATCGATACAGCTTATGGCAGATCTTGGTGGTTGTCGATCTGTCGGATGACTTGAGTGTCATCCAGTTGGAACAAGACGTTTCTCGCAAAGTGAGGGTCCGATGCTGCGGTCCTTCGGAAAAAAGTTTGTCGTCGCACTCGCAGTTGCGGCGTCAGGATGCCAATCAACCGGCCACTTCTACGACGTCTTTGACGATTGTTTTGCTGGTTGCCACGACCACATGGAGGCCAAGTGTGCGTGGCATCGGGTCAGCAGTTGCTTTCGAGAAGTGGAAAATTACCACGACTTTCGAGATGGCTTCATCGCTGGTTATATCCATGTGATCAACGGCGGTGGCTGCTGTCGTCCGACGTTGCCGCCGCGAAAGTACTGGAGTTTCTGTAATCGTGGTCCTGACACGAACTGCAGGGTGGTCTCCTGGTACAACGGTTGGGATGCTGGTGTTGCTCAGGCCCACCAAGACGGTATCGGTGGAGGCCCGATCGTGACGGCACCGGAAATCTACCACACCAATAATCCTTACCCGGTTGAGCTGCCCGAAGACTTGCGCCGTCCGATTGCCAATGGGCAAGCCCCAGTGGAAGGTGAGCCGGTGCAGCCAGAAAGCGAAGGAGTACTGCCCGATGAAGGGGGCCTTGCTCCGATTCCACAAGACTTTACGCCTCCAGTGGAACAGTACAACCCCCCAGCGAATCCTGCCGCCGCGACTGATGCGGTGTTAAAGATTCAAAATGTTGAGGGCACTGTTTCCGTTGAAGAGACTCTGACGCCGCCAGCCCCGCCTCGGTTGGAAGTGCCGGTTCAATGATTTTTTCCTCTTTCAAACACCACTTGCTGGCCTCGGTTGATCGCGGAGCAATACACATGCGATGCCTCAAATCTCTCGGTCTGGTTCTTCTCGGAACGGCAGTGTCCGCGTTCTCGGGATGTTCAAGCCTGATGCTCTCCATGAGCGGACCTGAATCTGTTCCGGCAAAGAGTGTGCCAGGGATCGTCCTGACTCGCCCACGCTCGGATATGCAGGAAATCTCGCTGTCCCGGTTGCGACAGACTCCTCCTGATCATCATCAACTCGGCCCCAATGACATTCTTGGTGTCTACATCGAGAACGTCCTCGGGAAGACGGGGGAGCCACCTCCAGTCAACTTCCCGGAAGACGGTGAGCGCGATCCATCGATTGGATTCCCCATCCCGATTCGCGAAGATGGATCCATTGCTCTGCCGCTGATCCCACCGATGAAGGTGGAAGGCCTGACGATTGAGCAGGTCACCAACCTCGTTCGCAAGGCCTACACCCAGGATCAGAAGCTTTTGCCGTCCGGCAAGGACCGCATTATCGTGACACTGATCAAGCGTCGTACTTACCAGGTCCTGGTGGTCCGTGAAGAGTCCGGTTCCAAGGACGGGGTCAGCAAGCGTGGTGATGGTCACATGATTGACCTGCCTGTGTATGAGAATGATTTGCTGCACGCCTTGAACGCCACGGGCGGATTGCCTGGGACTGATGCCAAGAACGAAGTTCTGATCATCCGTGATGACGGCACACGTGGAGCTCGTTACGACCAGTTCGTCAGCCAGGTCAAGATGTCCAAGCAGCCTTGCCAGGCACCTCCGATCATTCCTGACTCTCCAAACGTCATCCGTATCCCACTGCGATTCCATCCCGATCAGCCACCGACCTTCACGGAACAGGACATCATCCTCAACAAGGGTGACATCGTGATGATCCAGTCCCGTGAGAGTGAGAAGTTCTACACCGGTGGTGTTCTGGGTGGTGGCGAACATCTGATTCCCCGCGATTATGACCTGGATGTCCTCGGGGCAATCGCTATGGCTGGTGGACCGGTTGGTTCCGCAGGGAATACATTCTCGTCGTCTCAGAATCGTGGCATGGGTGGAGGTGGAGGCAGAGGCGGTTCTCGTACTGGTCCAGTGCCGCCCTCGCAGGCCATCGTGATTCGTAAGCTGCCCGATGGAAGCCAGATCCCGATTAAGATTGATCTGAATCGCGCTCTGACTGACTCCAGCGAACGAATTCTGATCCAGCCGGATGATATCGTGATGGTGCGATACACCTGTGGTGAGGAAATCACAAACATAGTTCTCGGTATGCTCCAGATCAACATCCTGACTGGATTCCGCTAAGGGTTGTGAACAATTCGATTCACCCGACAGGGATCAGCTGCAAGGCTGGTCCCTGTTTGCGTTTTGCTGGCTGCAATTTCGTAGTCTCGAAATTCATGGTTGCCGGTGCGACCCGAGAGTCATACTCTGAAGGCTCACAGCAATGCCGTTTCTCTGTCCTCGCGGGAGCGACTCATGTCTGGGCAAGTCGAGTTCCTGCGTGGTGAATTTCAGTTGATCGATTGGGTCCGGCAGCGGTCGGTCTCATATCCGCAAGTACCCGTTGGAATTGGTGATGACGCGGCTTTGCTGAGCCCGACTTCCGGTGAAGAGGTCATTGTCACCACCGACATGCTGATGGATGGTCGGCACTTCATCGTCGGCCAGACCCCTCCAGAGTTGATCGGCCGTAAGTCACTGGCCGTGAATCTCAGCGATATCGCGGCGATGGGAGGGCGACCAATCGCTGCCTTTATCAGCTGGGCCCTGCCACGACATCAAGGGCGAGATCTGGCGAAGTCGCTTTTCACGGGAATGGCGGATCTCGCACGTGAATTCGATGTGTCGATCGCGGGCGGTGACACGAACAGCTGGGATGGTCCACTGGTGATCAATGTCACGGTGGTCGGGGAGACGATTGGACAGAGGCGAATCCTGCGGAGTGGAGCCCAGCCGGGTGACGTGATTTTTGTTACCGGGCCGCTCGGTGGCAGTTTGGCTGGAAGGCACCTGACCTTCACGCCGCGAATCAACGAGGCGATCGATCTGGTCCAGCGTGTTCGAGTGAACGCGATGCTCGATCTCAGTGACGGGGTCGCGTCCGACCTGCGACATATCCTGAATCAAAGTCGGGTGGGTGCGACGCTCGACGCCCGATCAATCCCGATTCACACGGATGTCGATCGGCAACTTCCACACGAGGAACAGTTGCGAAAAGCCCTCACCGATGGGGAGGACTTTGAGTTGTTATTTACGGTCTCACGCAGTGACGCAGAACAGCTGCTGGCAAATCCATCACTAGGCTGGAAGCCGATTCAGATTGGCAGCATCGACGCCGAACTGGGTTGTCGTATCCGAACAGAGAACGGCATTGAGCCCTTCCCGACCGGCGGCTGGGAACACCCACTCGACTGAGCAGGGGTTCCCAGGAGGCCGATGGATTCCAGCTCCGCGAGTGAACTACTTCGCATCCCACGAAACGCCATCCCAGCCGATGACCTGTTCCAGGAAGCCGCAGATCCCATTGGCGAAAGTCGTAAACAGGACTTCTCCCTTTTCCTCAGTCGCCACCGCTGGCGTTCCAATATGACCGGGAGCTGTCCGGTCTTTGGTTGTCCAGCCTCGATAGGCCTTCCCGAACCCATAGCTATTGGGAATTGATGCCACTTTCGTGTGGTCGTGAACCAGCTTCGGGTTCAGACGCAGGATCATCGAGGTCTCCCATTCGCAGGCGTGTCCCATTTCTTTCTGAACAAAGTCGTCGCGGCTGGTCTGAGGCTCTCCAAAATCCCAATAGGTCGCGAAGAGCAGCAGCAGGTCCTTTTCATCCCGGTGTTCCTGCCGTAGCTCGAAGACAGCCTGACGACCGGGGATGTCGTTTCCTCCGTGGCCGTTGATGAAGACGATTCGCTTGAAGCCATGTCGCAGGAAGTTCTCGGCCAGAGCCTTCAGCAGGTCGAGATACAGACGTGGGGGGCTGGAGACCGTCCCCGGGAAATCGATGTGATGGTCCGAGTTGCCCAGCCACTGCAGCGGAGCAAACAGCACCCGATCTCCCAGGCGAGCATCAGCCCGGCGCATGACTTCACCCAGCAGCATACTGTCGGTGAAAACTGGCATGTGGTGGCCATGCTGTTCGAGGGCTGCGACTGGAATGACGATCGGGATGTTGCGCGAGAGCGAGTCCACAGCCTTCCAGGTCATATCGGTCAATTGCATCAGGCTATCCTTCGAGGGAGTAGTGTTCGAGGTGGGCGATCGGCGGCGAGGCAGGTTCGGCGCGACTCAGTCGACCGGCAATGTGAGCGCATTGCTGGCAACGACACTTCAGTAGGACAGACATTCCTGTCTGTCGTTCCTGGGACTGAGGATGAGGCTCTTATCAGTCCTGGACTGAACGACGCGGCTGAGATTGCGGAACCCGCAACGTGATCAGAGCACGCGACAACTCTGTCTGAGACAGGAGCCCCTGGGAGTTCTTCGCAAATTCTAGCGAAATATGCCAGCGAGAGAGCATGTCGAACATGACATCGCAGGCAGGCAGCGAGATACCAAACTTTTTCTTGACCTTCAGGGCCTCGTCCGGAGGCATATCCTGGAACTGGCTGATCAGCAGGAAATCGCCTTCATTCGGCAGGTTCACGTGGAATGCCTGGAGTGTATCGGCCAGGTGGCGATCGAAATCGTGGAAAACCTCGCGCGGGCCACTCCGCATGTAACGGCGAGCCGTCTGCGGATCAACCGAAATGATCCGGGCAGCCGTCTCGCAGACGGCGTAGATGACACTCTCGTCAGCCAGGGTCGCCTGATGCCGGTCGACATCGATGTGCCGATTCCAGGTCTCCAGCAAATAATCGAGCTGGACATGCGGCGGAACCGGACGCAGGAACGGAACCTCGGTCAGAAACCCAAAGCAGCGATCACCGGTCAGCCCCACCTGATCAGCGAGGGCGATCCGCTCCAGCGTGTCAAAAAACGCAATCCGAAACGCGATGTACGCGATATCGATTTGAGGAACATGGGTGTCGCACACGGTGAGCATTCCAGTCACATTGGCAAACACCGTACCCGGAATCAAGAAGCGGCCGCCGAGGGCATGTCGAATTCCTTAAGTCTTCCTGCAGATGCAAGTTAACGCTCGCCAAGCTCGCCTAGATTGCCAGCGGGTATGAACCTCTGTTGATGTCTGACAACAAATCCGGATGTCAGTGTGTAGAGAAATCGGAACACTTGGATGAAGTCGAGTGTTGCATGAGCGAAGCGGCTCAGGTCAGAGAGACCGACTGTTGGCCAATCTGGTATTATCCGCCCGATACTGTTCACGGGCCACAGCGGTCCATGTCATCGAGTGGTGGGATCCATGCCGAATAGTCCTCGTCGTCCCTCTGGCTCGCGGCCTCCCCACAATCCGGGGAAGGGCCAGCGTCCGTCGAATCGACGCTCCGGTCCGCCAGACGCGGGGGCTCCACGGGCACCGGGGCCAGCGCAGTTTCATGGCAATGACGACGAGCAAAAGATCTGTGGGTTTCATGCTTGCCTGGGTGTCTTTGAGCGGCGACCCGATGACATCATCAAGGTCTATCTGACCGAAGACCGGACCCGTCACGTCAGTGCCCTGCTGAAATGGTGTGCCGCGAACCGCCGGGCCTACAACGTGGTCCCGCTGGAGAATCTCGAACGGCTGTCGGGATCGAGCCATCACGAGGGGATCATGATCCTCTCTCGCAAGCCCGCTCAACTGGACGATCTGGCCTTGATTCAGGGCGTCCGTAGCAAGACCCTGACCGGGCCGTTTCTGTACCTCGACGGACTCCAGAATCCACACAACCTCGGAGCCCTGCTGCGCACAGCTGCGCACTTTGGGGTCTCGGCAATCCTTGGTTCGTACAACGATCTGCCCGAGGTCTCAGCTGCGACATCGCGCGTGGCCGAAGGGGGCGCTGAACACGTGCCGGTCATTCCGCTGCTGCGACCGGAAGAGACGCTGGCCGAGCTGCAGGAGAACGGGTTTGTCGTCCTGGCGACATCGAGCCACCAGGGACGTTCGATCTATAAGGAAGTGCTGACGCCCAAAACGATCTTTGTACTGGGTGGAGAACACAGCGGCGTCTCGGGCGATTTGATTCAGATCGCCGATCGCTGCCTGCTGATTCCTGGTACCGGGCATGTCGAAAGCTTGAACGTTTCGGTGGCTGGAGCAGTGCTGTTGAGTGAGCTCTACCGGCAGGTGAATAGTTCCATTCCGTCAGAGAAGCCCTCGAAACCCGGAGGAGCGGGCCACAGGCGTCCCGATCACTCGAAGCCGCGAAAGCCGAATCGGTAGCGAAACGCCAAGGCAGAAAGCGAAATTGTCTTCACTCAGGACAGACAAGAATGTCTGTCCCACTGCTTCATGAGTGGAACGGACATTCCTGTCTGTTCTCATGAAAAATGGTTATTACCTGAAGCGGCTCAGCTGAAGAACACCTTCTCCGCCGTCCCGCGCAGCAGGTGGTCGCGGTCTTGCGCACTCAGGAAATCACACCGCTCTGTGATTAGCTTCAAAGAGTCTGCGTAGGTGTTCGGTGCGACGATCTGGTACGGACTGTCGCTGCCCCACATCAGGCGCTCGACTCCGTATGCATCGATCATCGTACGGATCATTGGAATCAGTTCTGTGTGCGGTGGCTTCTTGGCCCCGAGGGCGTAGTAGGCCGAAATCTTCACGTAGACATGTTTGCGTTTGGCGAACGCGGTCAGCGTCTTCAGTGCTGCTTCGTCCACCGTGCCCGTGACCCCCAGACGGGCGAAGTGGTCGATCACCACGTTCGTGTCGGGATACTTCTGGCACATGGCCTCGACCTGCGGCAGATCGGTCACATCGATCAGCGGGCACATTGCACTGCCCTGCTTCGCCGCGTGAGCCCACATTGCGCACATCCCGGCGGAGTCCTTCCACTGGTCCTTGCCACCTTCACCGGGGCGGATGCGAAACCCGCGCATGCCGAGCTGGAACATCTTGTCCATGTCGTGCTCGGGGTGAGCTTGATCGGCTTCGATACAGGCGACTCCCGAGAACCGGCCGGGGTACTGCGCGATGCTGTCGGTGATGTAGCTGTTGTCGAGCCCGTGATAGGGTTTGTGCTGGATCAGCACGACCCGCCCGACGCCGTTCTTGCCCGCCAGTTCCAGCAGCTCTTCGGTCGTGAAGCTCGGGGGCTTCAGGTCATCGACCGTCTGCTTGCCGTCCAGCGGGTACTTCGCCAGATCACGCGTCCAGATATGTGAGTGAGCATCAATGTACCCCGCCGGTTTCCCCTCCGCCCCCTGAACCATCGAAGCTGCAGCTGTCATTCCAAGAACTCCAAGAGCTTGTCGTCGAGTGAGCATGGGGAGAGGCCTTAAGGGGCAGTTGGCGGATGGCTGATAGCGGATGGCCAGAAAGCCAATCATGGGGGGAGCGACCCCGAACAGAAGTCTAAGACATCGGGCTGCGGCCGTACATTGCTCGTGTGTTACTTCGGTGTGACACGTTTCCAGATGACGGTATTGGCGGGATTCTTGGTTTGTTGGTTGAGTAGCGTAATCTCAATCGTGTCTTGATCGAAGATTCTGAGTTGGCCTTGAAATGATTCGCCTCGCCACTTCTTCAACCCACTGTTGATCCAGTCGTGTATGGTTCGATCCCAGGAATCCTGTTTAGTCAGCTGAATTATGTCTGAGCGATACATCCATTGATAATTGAGGAGAGCAGATGGTGGAACTTGGGGTAATCGGCTGTTTGGCCCGACAGGAATAGAGCTGCCTTGCGCGACAAGGTACATCGAGTGGTCTGAGCGAAGCTCCCAAGTCTTCGTGGGAAACTGCATACTCACGTTGGGTTCAAACTGCGCCCACCGTCCGACGAGAAAACGCTCTTTCTCGGTGAAGCGGTTTTGTTGCCAGTAGGCTCCACCGCAAACCATCAATGAGAGCAAGAGGGCCAGCGCCCAACGACGGCGTTTGTTCGGCGAAGTCGATAATAGAGCTTCGGGAGAATGTTCAGACATCAGTCATCCTTTCGCCAGACAGCTCACAGCTTGGGCAAGCTACGCGTAGCCGCCCACACTCTGGCGAATGAGGATACGTCATCCCCACTGACAACTGATGACCGAAAACTGACCACTCCCCCTACTTATTCAACACCTCATCCAGGTTCATCAGCTCGTTGACCAGCATCGTCACTTGTCGACAATTCGCGTCCACACCTGGCGCATCGGTGCCGCTCCAATTTGACTATCCAAGATTATCTTGTTGTTGTCGATGATTTCATAATGAGCGATGTCCTGCTCTTTTTTCTTGGCGAGGCCGAGCATCCTTTCAACCAAATCCGACACTTTGTCACTAAACGGACGATCATTCACAAAGTAGATTAGTCCGTTCTTGGCCGTCCAGTGTGTCATGACTCCGCCCGAATACTCAGTTCGATCGTCTCGATACTCCGCAATATGCTTAATGGTTTGACTGCTTCCCAAGAAGCTGACCACGACCTCCCAGCGACCCACGATAATCTGCTCATCGGGCGTCAGTCGATTCAACCACCAGTAGGTTCCACCACAGCCTGTGAGTGCAATCAGTACCACCCACTTCCAGCGGCGACGCTTTTGGGGTGGGCCAGTGACGGGCGAAATGGGAGCTGTTTCGTAAATGATTCATCTCCTCAGAGGAGAGCCCACTTCTGGGTTCAGCCGCGCATAACCGCCCACACTCAGACGAACGAAGATACGTCATCCCCACTGAAAACTGATGACTGAAAACTGACCACTCCCCCTACTTATTCAACACCTCATCCAGGTTCATCAGCTCGTTGACCAGCATCGTCCATGCAGCCAGAGTCTGCGGGTCGAGGCTCGGGTCGGCTTTCGATTCGCCGACGGAGATGAGTTTCTTCGCGTCTTCGGGATCGTTCTGGTACTGGGCCAGCAAATCGGTCAGCGAGGCTTCGGCGATAACCCGCTCTTCGGGACGGAAGGACCGCGAGATCAGCCGCTCGGTGATGAAGTCGATCCGGTCTGATGTGCTGGTCTTGCTGAGCAGTGCCAGCTGGGCCAGATGCCGGGCCGCTTCGACGAACTGGTCATCATTGAGAGTGACCAGTGCCTGGAGCGGGGTGTTGGTTCGCTCGCGGCGGATCGTGCACTGTTCGCGGTTCGTCGCATTGAAGATGTCCATCGATGCTGGCGGGGCCATGCGTTTCCAGAACGTATACAAGCTGCGGCGGTAGAGTCCCTCGCCGGCGTCGTTCTGGTAGCTGCGAGTGTTGCTGACATCCATCGCGATGGCTTCCCAGACTCCGGATGGCTGGTACGGCTTCACGCTCGGTCCGCCGATCTTGGGGACGAGCAGTCCGCTGGCGGCGAGTGCGGTGTCACGCACCATTTCAGCATCCATCCGGAAGCGAGGTCCGCGCGAGAGGAATCTGTTGTCGGGATCCTTCTCACGCTTCTGTGGTGTCGTGATGGCGGCCTGGCGATAGGTATTGCTCATCACGATCTGCTTGAAGAGTCGTTGCACATTCCAGCCATTCTCGCGGAAGTCGACAGCCAGCCAGTCGAGCAGTTCCTGGTTTGACGGGATTTCTCCCGATATACCGAAATCACCAGCGGTCTTCACCAGCCCGGTTCCAAAGATCTCCTGCCAGTAACGATT
>CANJZR010000029.1 GCA_947479075.1 Planctomycetaceae bacterium | reverse complement strand
GGAACAACAATCGTCCCGGCGTCCCGACCTGGATGCGGGTTGACCATTCGGTCTTTCTGGTAGAGAGCCAGTCGCTGCTAAATCACGCCGGGACCAAGCTGTCCGCCACCGGCCTCGTGCGGGTCGATGTCGCCGGGCACCTGCTCGATTACCAGCCGGGTGACAGGGTCGAAATCCTGGGGCAACTGCGTTCCCCCGAACCGCCAGGCAATCCGGGTGACTTCGATTACCCGGAGTTTCTACGGTCACGAGGCATTGACCGGATTGTCCGTTGTGACAGCCCCGACACGATACAACTGATCGACAGGCCGAAAGGCATCCTGGCGGGTTGGTCCAGGCTTCGGGAAGCTGTCCGCGTCGAATGCGACAAGCTGATCTTTGATCACCTGCCCGCGCAGCTCCAGCCGGTGGCTGCGTCTTTGCTGATCGGGGATCGTTCGGACTTGAAAGAGGAAACCGAAGCCGCGTTCATCCGCAGCGGCACGATGCACATCCTGGCGATCTCCGGGCTGCATATCGGCGTGCTGGCCGGATTTGTGATGCTGTTGTGCCGCGCGGTTGGCCTGCGAAAAATGACGACCTGGCTCCTGGTCCTGGGGTTGGTCTATGGATATGCCGCGATTGCAGAGAGTCGGCCCCCTGTGATGCGAGCCGTGGTACTCTGCTCGCTGGTCGTCATCAGTCAGTTGCTGGGGCGAAAATCAGATGGCCTGCAGGCCTTGGGCCTGAGTGCGCTGGTCCTGTTGCTGATCAATCCGGCAGACCTGTTTGACGTAGGAGCCCAGCTGAGTTTCCTGGCGGTCGCGGTGATCTTTACGCTGTCGGACTGGATCGCCGAACGGACCTACGTGTCATTCCAGGACCGGCTACTGGCGGGCGAGCGACCGCTGATCGTGCGGGTCTGTACGGCTGGTGGACGCTGGTTACTGGGTGCCTACGCCCTGAGCACGATGATCTGGCTGATTACGATTCCCATCACGATGCGGACGTTTCATCTGGTCTCGCCAGCCGGGCTGGTCGTCAATGCCTTGCTGACTCCGGTATCGACGTTGGTACTGTGCGCCGGATATCTGTTCCTCGGCGTCGGGTTGTTATGCCCTGCCCTTGCGGGATGGGCTGTGATCCCATTTCGCGATGGATTGAGCTGGTTCCTCAGTGCGGTGGAATGGTCGTCCCGACTTCCCGGAGCTGCGGGAGATTCTCCTCTGCCGTCCACATTCTGGATGGGAGGGTTCTACGCACTGCTGATTGCGGGGCTGCTCGTGAGGTCAACTGGAGTCAAACGCTGGGTGTGGCGTGGAACATTCCTCTGGACGCTGGGTTGGCTGGTTGTCGCTGCGTGGCCTCCCTCACTGGAACCGGGACTCACGTGTACGTTCCTGGATGTCGGGCATGGTGAAGCAATTGTGGTCACGTGCCCGAATGGTCGTACCCTGCTCTACGACATTGGCTCTCTGGGGGACGGTCGACGTGCGGCTCGTTCCGTCCAAGCACTGCTTCGCGAGCGAGGTGCCGGACACATCGACGCGCTCGTCCTCTCTCACGCCGACGCGGACCATTACAACGGCGGGATCGATCTTGTGGCCAACACTCCCATCGGGACCACGCTGTTCAGCCAGCATTGTTTGAACTTTGAGCAGGAGGGGCTACCGGAACTGTTCACGGAGCTGACGAGTCATGGAACCCACCTGAAGATGATTCAGGCTGGGGACGAGTTGCTCCTGGACCCGGAAGTCCGAATCCGTGTTCTTCACCCATTTCCCCAAATCAGGGACCGGCAGGACAACAGCAATAGTGTCGTGCTGCAAATCGATTATGCGGGCAAATGCATCCTGCTCACCGGTGATCTGGAAGAAGGTGGTGCAGCCGCGTTAATGAAACACCGAATCGCACCCGTCGACCTCTTTCTGGCACCGCACCACGGCGGGAAGTCGGCCAACACCCCAGCCCTGGCCAAGTGGGCTGCCCCCCGTCATGTGTTTGTCAGCTCTGGCCGGGACATCACTCCCGCACTTGCTAGAATCTACCCGCAAGCCGAGGCCATCCACTGCACGGCGGTGGACGGTGCCATCCAGGCTCTCATTTCACCCGGCGGATTGATTCAAGTCGGCACGCATCGTGCCGGTCACCAGTCCGCAGGGACTCGACCTCTCGTCACTCAGAGGCGCCCATGATTCAGCCCATCACCTGCCCCATCTGTGACAAGCAGCTGCCCCCGGCTGCTTCGGATTCACCCTGCTTCCCGTTCTGCTGCGTGCGCTGCAAGCAGATCGATCTGTCGCGCTGGCTCGATGGCAAGTATGCCGTGGTGGAGGATCTCACCCCGGATCGCCTGATGCTGGAGTTGACCGACCCCGACGATCTGCCCCCGGAATGAATTTTGTCCGTGGGTTCGATGTCGATAACACAAAACGAAAAAAGTGTGCCTGCACCGCGAATCGCAGCGAAGGCACACCCCATAATCGAATGTTTGTACTATCGCAGTGACACGTCGACTCGCGTGCCCACGGGCAGATCAGGCCACAACTCGCCGGTCTGTTCCACCCGGACGAGGATCAGGCTCTCAGCCCCGTGTGAGTTCGGATCTGTGGGAATCGCCTGCGGTGCGATCATTTGAATGCGGCCCGTTCGCTTCCCTCCACCAGGGAAAGTGATGTCGACGTTCTGGGCCACCTTCAGCTCGGAGATCTTGGACGAAGGCACTTCGACTCGCAAGAACCGGCGGGCGTCGTCCAGGAGTTCCACAATCGTCTGACCGGGTTGGACGTGGTCGCCGACTTTCACGCGGTAGACGCCGACCTTGCCGACAGCGGTCGATGCCACGGTCAGTTCCGTACGCCGACCTTCGGTCTGTTCGAGCATCGTCTTGGCCCGAGCCAGGGTCGCCTCGGCTGCGTCCACACCCGCCCTGCGGCGAACCGTGGCTGGCAGGGACTGCTTCACCTGCTCCAGACGCTTAAGTTGTTGTTCGCATATCTCGACCTGAGCCGTCGAGACATCTGTCGCATTCGACACCGTCTCGAGTTTCAAAGCGGTCGTCATCTCTTCCACACGGGGGAGGCGATCTTCCACCATCAGCGACCCGATCAGCGATTCGGGATCGGGAAGGGCTGCGGTCAAGTTGCTGGACAACATGTCGGCGAGCATGCTCTTCTGCAGCTCGAAATCGTACTTTTCTTTCAAGTAGCCCGCCGAACGCAGCTGGTAATCGATGATCTTGTCATCGAGATCGTTGGTCCGCCATTGCAGATCGAGGTCCGCTTCCGCCAGGCACTGATTCAACTGGATCTCGGAACGGGCGACTTCGTCCTTCTGCAACTGAATCTCACGCATCAACTGCGAGTCGGTCAAATTGAGCAGCGGGTCGCCGATCGTGATCCGGTCGCCCTCGTTCTTGGCCAGTGCTTCCACCCGGCCAGGATGTTCCGCAGTCACGGGAGTGGTGTGCGTTTCGAGGTATGCGGCAAACCGCACCTCGCCGTGCCGTTCAAACCACACTGCAACCGCAGCGCCAGCCAACAACGATGCCAGGCAGATCGCCACAGTCCGAAGGGGATGAGGCGCTGTCGGGGTTTGAATACAGATGGGTTCAGAGGTGGCAGAGGTCATAGCTGTCATGAGCAAATTGCCTCACCAAGGCGCCCCGGCAAAGTCTGCCGGATGCAACCTCGTCGGTACGAGTGGACTCGGACCTGGTTTCGCGCGGGTCAACGTCATCCTTCACATCGACGAGGCACTTGGTTTTCGATGATCTGGTCAGGCCGTCCGCCGTCAGAAGGTGGCGACATCGCCATTCGACTGCCTTAGCTCCGGCACTGCCCGGTGATATTCCCTGAACGGAAAAGTCGTCCCAGCCAGTTCGCAGGGACTTAATCGGAAGTCCAGGAATGAACAGGAACGTCACCTCTCCTCTGCGGACCATCACCTGACAACCACTGTTCACGATTCCAGGGACAACCACTCCGTCACACTCGTCAGCGGCCTGACACTCTTCCCCGGAAAAGCAATGTCCCCAGCTTCTTTGTCTCGAAAGTTGCAGTGGATCGATTGCCTGCGTAAGCGACAGGGCGCTAGCCCTCGGCTCTCATGAATGTGTACAGCCGTGAGGCACGATTTCCAGGTGATTCGCGGTTTGAAGAGCCGGTGGCTAGCGTCACACCGCTCACTCGATGGCGGAGCCCTCGCCGTGGCATGTACCAGCCTTGTCAGGACGTCGGCTGAGCAGATGGCTCACCACAGCCCCGGGCTCTATGATACTTAGCTGGGCGACGACGCATCGCTGGAAGGGAGAGGAGTCATGTGGCTCTTCCGATGAGTATCGAGTGTGCAAGGTGACTGTCAGATGAAGTACGACGTGTATGGGGTGGGCAATGCTCTTCTGGACATTCAAGCCCGGGTCGCGGACTCCGTTCTCACCGACCTACACTTTGCCAAGGGGATCATGACTCTGGTCGACGAGCCCACTCAGGAGCAGGTCCTCGGCAAGCTGAGTGGCGTGACGCTCAACCGCTGTGCTGGCGGGTCGGCCGCCAACACCATCATGGGGATCTCGGATTTCGGAGGTCAGGCAGCCTATGTCGGGAAGGTCGGCCAGGATGAGATCGGCGAGTGCTTCCTCGGCGACATGCGCAAGATGGGCGTGACCATCCACTCGAAACCTGTCGACGGACGAACGGGATCTTGCGTGGTCCTGATCACCGAAGACGCTCAGCGGACGATGCTGACCAACCTGGCAGTTTCGAGCCAGCTGGGACCGGAAGACATCGACGAGTCAGAAATCAAGAAGGCCAAGTACGTCTATATTGAAGGCTACCTGTTCGGTGGCGAGCCAACCCGCAGTGCTGCTCTGCGTGCGATTGAACTGGCCAAAAAGAACGGTGTGAAAGTCGCTTTCACCGTCTCCGACCCTTTCCTGATTCAGTACAACCGCGACCTGTTCCTGCAATTGATTGAGGGGCCTGTCGACCTGCTCTTCTGTAACCTCGATGAAGCCCGCGCTCTCACGGGGCATCATGATCCAATTGAGTGTGCACAGGAGATTCACAAGCATGCGGAGAACGTCGCGCTGACACTCGGCGGTGATGGCTCGATCCTCATGCATGAAGGCCAGGTCATCCCCATCGAGGGTGTATCCGTCAAAGCCATCGATACCACGGGAGCGGGAGATATGTACGCTGCGGGTATCCTCTACGGCATCACCAACGGCCTCAGCTGGAAGCAGGCGGGACACCTTGCCTCGCATGCCGCAGCTCGCGTCGTCGCTCAGATGGGCGCCCGACTGCAGAACCGCTTTACGCCAAAAGAAGTCGCAGATCTGACATCCAAGATCGGCGGTTAATCACCCGTTTGCGAGCTGTCTTCACCATAGCCAGCACTGTCAGAGAACAATCTCAAATGCTCAAGGCCAGCGAGAACATACTCGCTGGCCTTGTTGCTTCTGCAGGTGACTCCATGAGAAGTGACCTGGAATTCGCTCCGGCCGGATCAGTACTGCCGGATCACTCCAGCCAGCACTCCCAGGATCTCGACGTGCTGCGAGTAGATCGGCTGGAAACGGGCGTTGGCTGGTTCGAGACGAATCCGGTCGGGTTCACGGTAGAACCGCTTCAATGTGGCGTCGGAACCATCGACCAGAGCGGCAACGATCTCTCCTTCGCGTGCGGTCGGCTGGCGGCGGATGATGGCATAGTCGCCATCGGCAATGTGCGCCTCGATCATCGATTCGCCACGCACCTTCAGGCAAAAATGGTCGGGCTCTTCGAACAAGTGGCTGAATTCGACGCGATCGCTCTGCTCCACAGCTGTTGACGGTCGACCGGCAGCGATGTGCCCAGCCAGTGGCAGACTCGTCCGCTTGAGTTGAGGCTGGTCGGTCAGCTGGATGGCCCGAGACATGTGCTGTTCACGGGAAATCAGCCCCTTTCGCTCCAGGGCTTTCAGATGGCACATCACACCATTGGGTGACCGGATATCAAATGAAGTCCCGATCTCACGCACAGTCGGCCCGTACCCCCGATTCAGGATCTTGTCCTTGATGAACTCGTAGATTTCCTGTTGACGCTGTGTGAGCGAAAGTCGGTCTGCCATGAGCAATTCCTGATGTGTTCGGGTTCAGCATTTCGGTCAGCACGGGTTGCCGGGAACCCGACAGCTGACCAAACAGCACTGGAGACTGAGGTACGAAACCTCGATGCCATCTGGTTCACGGGTGTCAACTACTGATCGCATGCACCGTTGTACTATACCCGTGTTTAGGCTGCAAGCGGCGTGAATTGGAAAAATCGGTCCAGCAGGACGAATCAGGGCTCTTTTCCCGTTCCTCAAAGTCGGTGAACACTCCGTCTGTGGAGGGGAACCTATCAGTATGCGATAATGCATTGGGTCGCCCCACCCACACAAGAGCTTCCAGAACTTCACCCCCCAGCCGCCCCTCGGGAATGTCTCCGTTTCATGCAATATGCCGCTCGCCTGTCGAACATCCGCAAGCACTACCAGCTCGGAACCGTTGAGGTTCAGGCGCTGCGAGGTGTGACGCTGGACGTTCCCAAGGGCGATTTTCTGGCGATCATGGGTTCGTCCGGGTCGGGCAAAAGTACGATGCTGAACCTGCTGGGGGCCCTCGACCGTCCCACGAGCGGGAAGTACATCCTCGGCGAACGTGATGTTTCTGAGATGTCGGACGACGACCTGTCCGAAGCTCGGAACTCATTGATTGGATTCATCTTTCAATCGTTCAACCTGATCCAGCAATACACCGTGATGGAGAATATCCAGGTTCCACTTCTGTACCGGTCGGGCGCGTCTGCCATTACGCGAAAGGACGCCAAGAAGTGTGAGGAACTCGCGGAGCGCGTGGGGTTGGGATCACGAATGGATCATCGGCCCTTCCAGCTTTCCGGCGGACAGCAACAGCGTGTCGCGATCGCTCGCGCGCTGGTCAACGATCCAGCCATCATTCTGGCGGACGAACCCACGGGAAACCTCGACTCGGCCACGGGGGTGGAGATCATGCGAATCCTCGACGAACTCCACGCCGAAGGCCGTACCATCATCATGGTGACCCACGAGAACGACATCGCTGAACACGCCAATCGACAAATCCATATGAGGGACGGACTGATCGCCGGTGAAGGGGTATTCCCCGGACACACACCGGCCAAGGCCTGACATGTCATGCTGAGACTGATTCGAACCATCCAACTGGCCATGAAGAGCCTGCTGCTGCATAAGCTGCGGTCGGGCCTGACCATGCTTGGAATTGTGTTCGGCGTCTTTTCGGTGATCGCAATGCTCGCGATCGGCGAAGGGGCCAGTCAGCAGGCCCAGCAGCAGGTTCTCTCGCTCGGCGCCACGAATATCATTGTCCGCAGCGTGAAACCGCCGGACGATCCGACCGCATCGCAATCGGGTGGCGGTCGCGGAGGGATGACCCCGCTGCGATACGGGCTGACACGTGCTGATTTTAAAGTTCTGGGGGAAACGCTTCCCAATCTAACTGGTCGGGGACTCGTACCAGTGCGAGAACTTCCGATGGAAGTGCGTAACCGCGACAAAGTCATGAATTGCCGCGTTGTCGGCTGCACGGCTGACTATCTCGATATGAACCACCTGGACGTGGCGACCGGACGGTTTGTCAGCGACCAGGATGGCCGCGACATGACGAACATCGCGGTCCTGGCTTTTGAGACCTGTGAAACGCTGTTCCCGATCGACAATCCGATTGGCCAGGCGGTCCAGATCAATAACCGGGCCTACCGGGTGGTTGGAGTGATGCAACCAAGGACAGCCTCCGCTGCGGTCGGGGGAAGTCTGTCGGGACAGGACTATAACAAGGATGTTTACATCCCTCTGGAAACTCTTCAGGCCCGCATGAACACCAACGATGTGTTCGTGAAGTACTCATCTGGAAACTTCAGTACCGAATCGGTGGTCTTTAACCAGATCACCTTACAAGTCAACAAGCTCGACGAAGTGGTGCGCACCGCAGAAGTCGTCCGCGAGACGATGGGCCTGCTCCACCCGACGAAGCCCGATTATGCCGTGGTCGTCCCGCTGGAACTCCTTCAACAGGCAGAACAGCTGCGAAACCTGTTCAACATCGTCCTGGGTTCGGTGGCTGGCATCAGCTTGCTGGTTGGTGGCATCGGCATCATGAACATCATGCTGGCCACGGTGACCGAGCGAACACGCGAGATCGGGATCCGTCGCGCCCTGGGTGCTCGACGCCGGGACATTGTGCAGCAGTTCATCATCGAAACCGTCGTGCTATCTGGTACCGGGGGAATGATCGGGATGGGGATGGGGCTTTCGACACCCATGGTGTTCCGAATCGGAAAGCAGATCCTGGTTGAATACATTCTCGATTCCTCAGCCAAAACCAGCGAGATGGGCAAAATGTTCCTGGGCATGGAGCCCCAGATTGCGGTCTGGAGCCTGCCCGTCGCCTTTGGTTTCTCGGTCTTTATTGGTCTGGTGTTCGGAGTTTACCCCGCCAACTCAGCGGCAAAACTCGACCCCATCGAAGCTCTGCGCCATACCTGACCCTGGGAGTCATGCCGCCATTCCTGCGTTTATGGCGTCGTCTGCTCACGCGAACTTCGTACTCCCCGCTTCGTGACGAGACGGATTTCGCGGCTCGTCCAGACGATTCCCAGCCCCCCGCTGCACAGCTGCGGATGCACACCACTGGGCAGACATCCACTACGCGACAATCGGGTTCCTTGGAACCCTGTCGGAAGAGGTGCAATCGGTCTGGAAACTCGGTAATCTGAAGATTCATGAAGTCTCATCGGCAGCTCGCCCGATGTGCACCCGTGTTCAGGTTCCCGCAGCATTTCAAGGGCGAATCACCGTTCTCACGAACGTGCTTCGTCCCAGAGTGTGCGGACTGGATCGATTTCATTTCAAAACTCGCTGGGAAACCGGCAGTTCACGGTTATCGATCTCTGAAGTTGTGCGGATTCGAGAGGAGTCAGTCTTGGACAATGCCGCTCCCCACGCTGGCCTCGAGGAGAGGACCACGAACGGAACGTCGCAGACTGCTGCTTCGGAGACAGCCATGCCCGCAGTCGAACCTCGCGAAATCGATGACGATCCCGCACCCGTTAAAAAAGCCCGTCGCAGCACCAGCCACCTCAAAGCGGTCCCGGAAACTCTGGCTCAGAGAGACGCGATCAAGGCGGCTGCCGACCGGTTTATGCAGGATGTCGACCGGGCCCACGCGTTTACCCGCGATGACCTGGAAAAGTTCGGGCGATCATTCCTGGACCAGGAAGGTCTGCCCGAAAAGTTCCTCGGCTTCGTGATGGTGATGCTGGGGAATTCGTTCTGGAAACGGCAATTCCTGGCCGTGCCGTTTGAGCGGCGCATGCTGCTGCTGCCCCACTGCTTGAAACATGCCGAGGGGTGCCCGGCCGAGTACGACCAGTTCGGGCTCGACTGCGAAAAGTGCGGCGCCTGCTCGATCGCCGACTACAAGGTCCGTGCGGAGCAGCTGGGTTATAAGGTCCTCGTCGCCGAAGGATCACCGGTCGTTCTGAAGATCATTGTCGAAGGGTATGTCGATTCGATCCTCGGGGTCGCCTGCCTGAATGTGCTCGAAAAGGCGATCGACAAGGTCCTGCTGGCGGGCGTTCCATCGTTCGCAGTTCCGCTGCACAGCGGCGATTGCAAAAACACCTCTCTCGATGAAAGCTGGGTCTGGGAAGTGCTCGACAAGTATGAACCGCTGCCTTCGCCCGAGACCAACAGCTACATCCCGCTCATGCGGGCGGGCAACAAGCTCTTCACCGAGGACTTCGACCGGCTGCTTCCCCGCGTTCGCAGTACGACTCCCGAAAAGGCCCGCAGCCCACTCGGACTGACCGAAGATGTGGCCTACGACTGGCTCGCCAATGGCGGCAAGCGGTTCCGCCCCTTCATCACGCTGGCTGCTTTCGACGCCCTGACCCGCACCGGACAGAATGCGACGGGTGACACGGTCACCTTCAGTGACTCCGTCTGCCGCGTGGCCATGGCCATCGAAGCATTTCATAAAGCTTCGCTCGTTCACGACGATATCCAGGACGACGACCTCTTCCGCTACGGACGCCAGACGCTGCACCGCACCCAGGGGATGGGCCCTGCCATCAACATCGGGGACTACCTCATCGGCCTGGGATACAAGCTGGTGAATTCCTGCCGGGGTGATCTGGGAACCGATGTGGCCTGCGACATCATCGAGAGCATGTCGAATGCCCACATCCGGCTGTGCGATGGCCAGGGAGCCGAGATGGCGTGGAAGGATTCGCCCGACTGGTCGATGACCGCGCTCGACGCCCTGCAGATCTACTCGCTGAAAACGTCTCCCGCGTTCGAGGCAGCTCTGTATGCTGGCCTGCGGATGGCCGGCCCGATGGAAAAGTACAACGATCTGGTGCCGCATTTCTGCCGCCATGTCGGTGTCGGTTTCCAGATCCTGAACGATCTGAAGGACTGGGAAGGCGATAGCAACAACAAGATCGTCGCGGGACAGGATGCCCTGTCACTGCGTCCGACCGTGCTGCTCGCTCTGGCCTTGCAGGCAGCGTCTCCCGAGCAAAAGCAGGAGATCCGCCAGATCCTCGAATCGAATGGAGAGGATTCTTTGCGGCTGGCCCGTCTGCGCCGGATCTTCGCAGCCACGAATGCCTTCCAGTCCGCCGAACAACTCGTCGAGAAGTCGCGAGCCCGCGCTGAGGCTCTCGCCGACAGCGTCGACTCAGAAGCTCTCCGCAAGCTGCTCTACTTCTTCATCGACACGGTCCTGGCCGAAGAGGCCAAGCCGAGCCAGTCGATGACCGCCGACCAGCTGCTGGTGAATCTGCCGATCCTGGCCCCGGCCTGATTTCAGCACTTGAGTGAGTGGCGGGGCTACCTGTCACCCGCACTCAAGTGTTACAGCCATCGGGAATCACTACTGACCGGCTCGCTGTACGATCTGCTTGTAGATTTCCAATGCCTTGCGGTACTCCCCCACTTCGTCGTCGGACAGAACGCCTGTGTTGCGTTCGATTTCCGACTCCATGCGCTGGATGAAGTAGTTGACCTCGCGTTCTTTCGGACGAACCGGCTGGTCGCCGAAATCAAAATAGAACGGGGCGGTGTGGGCATAGCGAACGCGAGACTTGTTGGTGGGTTCCGCATCTCGCCCTTCCCTGGTGACAGACTCCTCTCCACGGTATTCAAAACAACGGACAGCAACCCAGGAAGATCTGTTGACCGGGAAGATTGAGGCGCCCGATTTCCCTTGGTCAGTGCTTCGACTTTGTCCCCACTTTGCACTCGCCGTCACTTCTCCATTGACGACGATCTCGACATCAAATTTTCTCGACGTCGCTCCGATATACTCATAGCGTACAGTCACATCGACCATTTCCCCGAGTGTTTCCTTGAACACGGTCCCTGGTGGTTTCCCGTTGATCGTGACATCCAACATCGGGCCGGTCGACACGAAGCTGTGTCCGGCATTGAGACCTTTCATCCAGTTCTCATAGCTGAATCCGTCCGGGCACTGCACATAGACTCGGCCAAATCCTGCAGGAACGGGGTGATACCCGCTGCCAGTGCCGCCCGTGGGACGCATACGGAATCCGCAATTCAGATAGGCGTAGTAAGTCTTAAATCCCCAATCGATCCACCCGCGTTCGGTATAACCTTGCGCGTCCGTTTCGATGTTCCAATCCCGGGGCAATACGTCGTAGGTCCACTTCTTGTTTAGAAACTCCGTTCGCCAGACATGATTGTTGGCGAGTTCAAACAGATCGGCCCCCATGACTGGTACAATCATCGGCGTCCAGTTCCAGGTGTGTTTGTCGAGGTCGAGGATCGCTCCCTCTTCCCGGATTGATTGCGTTAACGGCCCCACGGGAGGAGCCCCCAACCGCAGCGGCGTCTTGTGATTCAGGACCAGCACAGCCCCCTGCGTGTGCGATTTCCCGTTGACGGAAAACAGCTCGTACTCCGTGTTGACTGGCCAGATGCAGCGTTTCGTTGTCGCGCGATCAGGTAGTGGATTCGGTTCCTCAATGGTGATCAACTTCGGTTCCGGATGTCCGTTCACCGGGAATTCCGTGGGGCGTTCATAGGCTCCTCTCACCCAGTACGTCAGCGGCAGTGCGACATGCAGGTCCTCAGCTGCGACAAGATTCGGCACATCCTCCAGCTTGCGATGCAGATGGGTGTCACCCGAATACCAACCTCGCGCAGCCATATCGATCCAACGGGTGATGGGGAGCTCGACCACCGGTGGCTCGCCTGTGGCCGGGACGACGACTTGTTGTTTGGTGGCAAAATACTCGTGGCCACGTTCCACGGTGAATGTGTACTCACCCGGCAGAAGATCCACCGTGAAGGGATGCGCCGACAACGTGACATGCTGCTCTCGGCACATCTCCGTCCGCTTCACGTCATACACGACAGCTGTGCCTTCAGGAGCGCTGGAGCGGGCAAAGTGGAAGGTGCCCGGAGGACCTTCGATATACAGTCTGGCGGCCACAGGTTGACCGCTTTCCTGAATGACCCCCGTCACGCGGCGGAGTTCAGCGGCGGATAGATTGCTCGCGGAGAGAATTAAACCAAGAAGAACAAATAGCACACGTTTAACGGGTGAACCGTATTGCATCGAAGCGATCCAGTATGTGTCATGCGGAAACGAGTCTCCCTGAACACTTGGATTTTAGTCGAGCGATGTCTCGAATACTAAGACCTCGCATGCACTGACGGCAGGTCACGGCCCAGCAACTGGGTGGCTGTCACGCCCCGGTGTAGAGTGGCTCGATCACTTCGCCATTCATGAGGCGATTGGGCCGGCCCAGCGGGTCGAGCAGTTCAGCGTGATCGTCGACGCCAAGAGCATTATAAACCGTGGTACAGACATCGGCTGGTGTCCACGACCGCGAGACCGGGTAAGCCGCATTCCCATCGGACTGGCCGAGGATCTGGCCACCACGGACACCGGCTCCGGCGAAGAGACCAGAATAGACGAACGGCCAGTGGTCGCGGCCCGGCACGGACTGTCCCGGGAGAGTCGACATCCGAGGCGTACGCCCAAACTCGCCCATGACAACGACCATCACGTCGTTCATCAGTCCACGCTCTTCGAGGTCGATCATCAAGGCCTCAAGCCCCATGTCGAGCCAGGGCAACAGCTGGGTCTTCATACGGCCCCAGTTGTCGACGTGCGTGTCCCAGGTCTGGACGATGCCCATGGCAGCCTGGATCATCGGCACACCCGCTTCCGCCAGGCGACGCGACAGCAGCAGCGACTGACCGAATTTGTTGCGACCGTACCGGTCACGCGTCTCGGGCGACTCGCTGTTGATATCGAAGGCTTTTGTCACCTTGGCCGATGTGAGCAGTGAAAACGCGAGTTCCTGCTGCTCCTGAAACCCGGCGGCCCGGCCTCCCATGGGGCGGTCTCGCTCCAGGAGCGACGTGAGTTCGTGCCGCGAAACAAGTCGTGAAGGAGTGACCCCCTGCTGCAGGGTCAACGAATCGACCTTGAAGTTCGGATCGTTGGGGTCCTGGTTAATCTGCCAGGGGTCGTGCTTCATCCCGATGAAGCCCGCATATTGCCCCGGCCAGGTGAGCGGGCCTTCGATAAAGTAGTTGGGCAGCGACACCCCCGACGGGATGCCATCGTTCCGAGGCTGCACGTAATCGAGGGCCGACGCCATATTCGGGAAGTCGCTCCGCGACTGCACCCGGTCCAGGTCGCTTCCACCGCGCGGAACGGGAGTCGGACGTCCAGTCAGGGCGACGTGCGTAGCGAGCAGGTGATTTCCCTCGCCGTGAGTCAGGGTTCGCAGGATCGTCCAGCGATCAAGCATGCGCGCCAGGCGTGGCAGGTGTTCGCAAACGAGAGCCCCTGGGATCGCGGTCGAAATCGAGCCGAATTCCCCGCGAATCGCATCCGGGGCCAGCGGCTTGGGGTCCCACATGTCGAGCTGGCTGGGACCACCGCTCAGATGGACCCAGATCACAGACTTGGCCCGATGAGACGATCCCGACGAAGCCTGAACCGGTCCCGGCAAGGCTGCTCCCAAAACGCCAGCAGCTCCTGCCTTCAGGATGCTGCGACGATGCAGGGGGCCGATCGGGTAGATTCCGGATCCGTTCATGTAGGACACCTCTGTTTTCCCGACCATCAGCCCGCGAGGAGGAGCGTCCAATGCAGCGAGGTCGGGAGGTCACTCTGAGACGACAACTCCATACATTTATTGTAGTTTATTCGTCTCCGGAAGAAGCGTGAAACGCGTCTATTCCGAAGAAACATAAAAGTTTGCAAATGGGACTGGCGGGCGGGAATTTGCTCCTTGTTTTTCCGCAACCTCCTGCGGAGAAAACAGAAGTGACCGACACCCCGCTCTCGAATCGCACTTCTCCGGTCCGTCTGTATCGCCCACAATGGAGCCTGACATAGGCAGATC
>CANJZR010000028.1 GCA_947479075.1 Planctomycetaceae bacterium | reverse complement strand
GCGGCCAGACGCCCCTGGAACTGGATGCGGTCGCGAATCGTTGCGGAGAGCCGCTGCAGTACGTGAACCAGGTCTCCGCCCGTTTCGCGATGGACCGACAGTGCGGTGGCGAGAACGCTGGTACTGACCAGTCCGGTGCGGATGGGCAGCTCTTCGAGGGCCTGGGACAGGGGCAGACCGAACGCAATGCGGTCGGTGCAGCGACGGAGTTCATCGCCCAGAGGGGCGGGTGTGTCGGTAGCAACCACTTGCAGACAGGATTCGAGGCTGCGACCGGTTTTCGCGGCACGGGCGAGCTCATCGACCATGGGTGGCATCTGGTTCATCATGACGGACTGGCGACGCGACCGCATGATCACAGCGACGATGATCGGAGCCAGGAAGCCAAAGAATGCTCCAATGGCTGCGGAGATTGGGTTTTCCTGCAAAACGAACGTCAGTCCGCCCACTGCAACCCCCGAACAGAGGCTCAGCGCCAGCACCATGCTCGGTGAGAGCTCGATCCCGGACTGAATCATCAGCAGGTCGAACCACGAGTTGATGCGGTTGCCCAGGTCGTTCGAGTTGCTTTCGGCGTAGGTCTCCTGCTCACGCAGGATGCCTCCGAATTCAGGTCGAGGAGTGATGACTTCGCTGGACATGTCTGCCTCGGGTCGGGTCAGTGGGACAGAGGGTCTTGTCTGCCGGTGTCACATGAATGTTGATCAGACAGACGGAAGTGTCTGCCTGACGCGGGAGTTCAGGAGAAGATCGAAGTGGCTTCGAAGCCCGACTTCAGCTCACGGGCGGCGAAGAGTTTCGGGCTCACGTCGATTCCTCGAGCGGCGATGCGACGCACACATTGTGGTTCGTATCCGGTGGCGTAGAACGAACCGAGCATGCGGCCCGCTCCATCCACACCGGCCATGCGGTAGACGAAGATGTCTTCGATATCGAACTCACCGTTGGTCACACCGGTCAGTTCCGAGATGCGGATGACCTTGCGTTCGCCGTTCGCCAGACGGGCGACGTGCAGGAAGATCTGGATCGCCGAAGCGACATACTGACGAGCCACGCGGGTCGGCAGTTCAGCTCCCGACAAGGCAATCATCAGTTCCAGACGCTGCAGGGCGTCGCGAGTGTCGTTGGCGTGGACAGTGCTCATCGAGCCGTCGTGGCCAGTGTTCATGGCCTGCAGCATGTCGAGGACTTCACCGCCACGAGATTCACCGACGATGATCCGATCGGGACGCATCCGCAGTGAGTTTCGCAGCAGGTCGCGGGGCGAAACCATCCCCTTGCCTTCCACGTTCGAGACGCGGGTCTCGAGACCCACGACATCGGCTTGTTGCAGCTGGAGTTCGGCGGTTTCTTCGATCGTGATGACACGTTCGGTCGCGGGGATGAACCGGCTCAGGTTGTTGAGCATGGTCGTCTTACCGGCACCGGTACCACCCGACAGCAGGATGTTCATGCGGCCGCGAACACAGTGAATCAGGAACTCGGCCATTTCGGGGGCCAGTGTTCCCATGCGGACCATGTCCTCGAACTGCAGGATTTTGGTCTTGAAGCGACGAATCGACAGCGTCGGTCCCCGCAGTGCCAGCGGAGGAATGACCGCATGCAGACGTGATCCGTCGGGCAGCTTGGCATCGACCATCGGCGAGGTCTCGTCGATGCGACGACCGGCCTGACCGACGAGCCGCTGAATGAAGTGCAGCAGATGAGCATCGTCCGCGAACTTTACATCGGTTCGCTCAAGCAGACCGTTCCGCTCGACGAAGACGGTGTCGTGTCCGTTGACGAGCACGTCGCTGATCTCGGGATCGTCCATCAGCTCCTGAAGTGGTCCGAAGCCGTAAATTTCATCCATCAGCTCCTGCACCATCAGGTCACGATCGCGACCGGTGAGGTTCGCCTCGGGACGGGCACACAGGTGAGTGGCCAGACCTTTCAGCTGCTTACGAAACTCCTCATCGCCCAGCTCGCCCGACTTGGACATGTCGATCGAGTCGACGATCTGTCGGTGGAGCTTGGTCTTGAGTTGCTGGAAGGTTCGACGGTTATCGACGCCCATGGCAGGTGGTCCTGTCAAACGGTCTTGAATGTTCTCAGTGGCTGAGGAACAGTTTGAAGATGTAAGGGTTGGACTGCTCGGTCCCGTCACCACTGAGCCAGGCGGCATCGTGTGACGAAAGGAGAGCAGTTCGAGTGGCGATCACGGCGGGTTGCACGGTCATCTTCATCTGGGTCGGTCCCTGCTCCTGAATCGCCAGGATGCGGATCGCCGCCAGATCGACGATGGCTGCGGTGCCGATCACGTTCGAAGTGGGTTGATGATTGATGTAGAGCCCACAGATGCGAGCCTGGCCGACCAGTTGCTGGAGTTCGTCCATCACCGGGGTGTTACTCGCGGCATCGACATCCAGAATCTGCGGTCCCTGGTCGGTGCGGAACTCGCCACCGAAAGACTTGAGTTGAGCCACGGTCCAACCGGTCTTGATCTGCTCAGCCACACGGCGTTCAGACATGCCGGTCCCGATGTCCATGATGAGGGTATTCACCTTGGACGCCTCTTCGGCATCGGCACTGGTGTAGGTCGTGTGGAGGGTGATCTCAGGAATTCCATCGGGCCCGTTGATCACTTCGCCGGTTTCGGAGTCGTAACCATAGAGGTCGGTCCCCAGTCGTCTGTTGATCATGTTCATCCAGGTGTCCTCGCGACGGGGATCCGCATGGGTGTACATGATCGCAATGGGGAGTGCTGGCACCGGTGAATTGTCACCCGGCTGGACTCCAATGATGCGGTTATCGACGCTGGCTTCGGCGATGGCCTGCACGTTGCCGCGAGTGTTGGAAGTCAGTTCCCGAAAGAAGAGTGCCACCGGGTTCCCCCGGCTGATCAGTCGAGCGGCCCGCACCACGCACGTTGTGGGGCGCTCGGTCTCTTCGACGAATTCCGGGTGACCGTTTTCGGAGGACATCACGATGGTGCCGACCTGAACGTCGCCGTTGTCGCCGTCCTGGAGATTGACCGCCGTTCCGACTGAGAAGTTCTTCTGTCCAGTCGCGATGGCTGCGTCGCGGGCAGGTGTCACCAGATCGACGGGCGGCGGCTGGAGGCGGGCATCGCTGGCCAGCTGTCCGGCTCCGGCCAGGGCAGCGGCTTCCGCGGCAGCCTGCAGTTCGATCTGAGCTGCGTCGAGCCAGAGACGATCGAAGACGAGAGCCAGACAGGCTCCCACCACCAGCAGAGCCATGGCGACAAACATGACGATACTGCCACGGCGATGACGCGTGGTGGCAGCGAGTCGGTTTGAACGCAATGACCACACGGGGTGTCTCTTCATCACGAGGGGCTCGATTTCAGAACCGGAACCATTCCGATTCGCACAGGGCACAGTCCATGAGCGTCGAAAGACCAGCCGCCGATCTGGAGTTCGGCGGGGCCTGTTCGATGCGTGTCACAACTAGGGATTACCTTCGGGAGCTCCGCCACCTGCACCGTTACCAACGGCACCTCCGGCTGCTCCGGCGTCGGCTCCACCGCCGCCACCCGCTGCTCCGACACCGCCGAAGCCTGCGGTCGAATCACCGACAGCACCTTGCGGCACGGAGTAGAGGCCGTTGCCGTATCCATTGCCGTAGCCGCCATTGCCTCCGCCATAACCGTAGTCATCGCGGCGGCGATCCATGGGAGGTGGTGGTGGATCGTTGTTGCCGTTGTATCCACCGTAGTAGTCGTTCCCGTAGCCGTATCCGTTGGCGTAGAGCGGACGGTTGTAGTCAAAGCGTTCAATCGCGTAGCGGTCGCTGCGGAGTCCGTCCTTGAAGGTCTGCAGACGGCGGCTGGCTCCGGAGAAGAGCTCGGTCACCGTGGGACGAATCTCTTCGCTCTTCTTCGGCTCAAGCGGCTTCAGCCCCAGGATCTCGTCGAGATAGGCCCGGTCCTGCTCACGCAGAGCGAACTGGTTCTCGGCCTTGCCGTCGGGTGTGTAGACCAGGGTCATCTGACCCTTCTTGCTGGCGAGCAGCAGAATATTGGCGTGGTCGGGAGTCATTTCGAGAGTCACGGTGTTCTGACCACGGGCGACAGCGGGTTCATTCGATCCGCTGACGCTGCGATTCATGGCAATCACACGAACTCCCTTGAACAGAGTCATGATCATGCCACCGTTACGAGCGGCATCCCGCTGCCAGGCTGGCACGAAGTGGATGTCGACGTAGTTCCCGGGTTTCACAAGTCCATCGACAGCGGCGGTGCCGTCGGCCAGCGAGATGGTGACAGCTCGCATCCCTGGGCTGATATCAAGTGGAGGACCATCGTTGGGAGCGTACAGGTCGAGAGTGCTGATCGCCTGGGCGGCTTTGATCTTCGTCTTGACGACTCGATCCAGCAGGACGCGATCGCTCTTGACGATATCGCGGGTCAGCTTCGACTGGAGCAGCTTGCCGATCGCCAGGTGCTGCTTGGTGATCAGGGTTCCAGGCTCCAGGTCAGCGATGGCCATTGGCACATCGATTAGCTGATCCACGGGCGGTGCCTCATCGCGGGCCAGCAACTTCTTGCCGACGTAGACGACCACGAGGCCACCGATAATCAGCAGCATCAGCAGCGTAAGAGTGGCGGGTGACATACGTTTCACTTCAAGGTCTCCAGAGGTTCCAGACGTGCGTGTTTGGAGGTTGTATTTGGTGACGGTCCATCGTCTGACGGGGATCATTCCTTCGCCATGTGTGTTTCACAGATCAGCTCGCGGCCCTTGAGGCTATAGCCAATCAACCAGAGCAAATCGGGAGCTGCCGCAGCCATCGGGACCACCACGGCCACGCTGACATCATCACCGGTCTTATCACCCAGGCTCGTGATCACCCGGGCTTGGGTAGCGAGACGACCACCGAGCGAGGACAGCACCTGCTGTTCAACCGACTCTTCGGTGGCTCCGTAGAGTCGGGCCGCCCGGGCACCAGCTCGGCTGGCCTCGACGACATCGCCGCGGGCGAAGAAGAGCAGGGAGAACTCGAGCAGACCGAACAACAACACCGTCATAATCGGGAGCGTAAGCAACAGCTCCGCGCTCAGGATTCCACGGCGTCGCTGACGATTCGAAGGAGAGCTGTGTGTGAGTACCATCACGCCGCCTCCGCAGATTGGGTTTGCTCGGGAGCGGGAGGAGTCGGAGCCGTCTGATCCAGGGTCGGCAACTTCCACGCCATCACCAACCAGGTCGCAACGCAGACAGGAATGGCGTAGGCCATAATGCGGCGACGCTTTCTCTCTTCCGCAGATTCGGGTTGGGCTTTGCCGCCCGCGGTTTTCGCCTGGGCGAGGTACTCGGTCTTCATGCCGCGAACGCCCTTCGAGAAGACGCTCCAGACAATGATCAAAGTCGTTCCGGCGATCACCGCAGCTGTACTTGCCATTAAGACATACAACGTCAGCCGGTAGCCGAGCCAGACGCTTAGCGCGCCCATCAGTTTGACGTCTCCGCCACCGCCGCCACCGACGATCCACAGGACGAACAGCACGCCGAATCCGACCAGAAATCCCATCGCGGCATTTCCGATCCCGGACCAACCGTGGAAGACGCCCTGATAGATCCAGCCCGCCGCAAACACGGGCAGAGTCAGATTGTTGGGAATCCGGTGCTGGCGATAGTCCCAGATCGCAGCAATCGCGGTGAACAACGCCACAACGACGACGAGGATCCAGGAAGCGAGGCTCAACTGAGGCATCGAAGTACTCTTCCCTCTGAGGGAATAGAGACAATGGTTCAAGTCTATGGTGCAAACCTAACACACGTTGACGAAAGAGACGGTGCATGTTGCCAAACCGTTACATGATTCCCCGTCCGCAATGTTCACCATGACGATTACGCCAGTCGATGCGCGCTGTTTTCCCTGATCAACAACGCCCAGCCCCTCAAGAAAGGGACCGCACATTCGGAACAATCCATACAACCAGTCCCCTTGAACTTGAGGATTGAGCCTGGTCCCGTGCTCGGCGTCACAAGTGATCCAATCGGGCCAATCGCGAGAGGGAGCCTAAGTCGAGACTCAATTGCTGTTCTTGAGGACTCGCGGCGAAACACCCTGCCCGACTGAAGCTGATTCACGCTGTCCGACGACATAACAGTCAGTCTTGACCGGAAATGGAGGGGCGCAGGCAGCCACTCTCCGGCGAAACGGTTTCACGTCATGCCCTTACGTCAAGCGGAGCCGAGAATCCATGTTCCTCGCTGCACAATTCACCGACGATCAAGTCGCAGTTATCGGGTGTGCCATCGTGTTTGCTGGCTGTCTGATCATGATGCTGGTGAGCCAGAAGATCGGTGATAGCGTCCGTGGCCGGGGTCGTCACACGAATCGCGCTTCTGTGGCTTTCCCGGCCCCACGCCAGAACACCACCGAACAACGCAAGGCAGCTTGAGTTTCCGGGCATATGATGCTTGCCTGAAATTCCTCAGACGGCGAACGCAGAATCCGAAAAGGATCTGGCGTGCGCCGTTTGCTCAGTGTTACCATCAGGCCATGGAATCAACCGGTTCTCAATACTTCGGTCAGAGGTTGTGCTCATGAAGTTCAAAATGTTGGCCTTCGGTCTGGCGATGTGGTCATGTGGCTATTGGATGGGAAACGGCGATCTTCCTGAAGTGTCCGCGTTGACCGCACAGGACGACGGCAGCGGGCTGTCGCAGGAAACTGCCATCAAGATTCAGGCGGCCCACGAAGCGCTGAAATCCGCGATGGATGCTCTTCAGCAGGATGGCAAATACGAGGGGCTCAGCGAGACCCCGAACGCCTATCTGGTCCTGTCTGGAGGAGGCAACGCCAAGGAGGACCTGACTTCCGGTCAGGGTGTTGACCCCGAGACGTTTGCGGCTCTCTACGCACGGCAAGTCAATCAGGACATCCTGGATGGACTGACGGTCGATGATCAGGGGCGGTTGCTCTACAACGATCAGCTGATTCGGCTGTACTCGAAGTCCCGTCTGGAACGGACCTTCGCGGAACGGATCAAGTTGTCTTTGGCCGGAAGCGGAAAATCGCCCATTGGCAACGTGAAATAGTCCGAACAGTCCGGGCGTGTCGATCCTGCCGACGATGTCGTGTCGTTCCTGAACGATCAGGGCAAATGTCAGGCAAATGGGATGGAATATGTTTGGGGGTCTGTCGAGTGAGTGGATAGACTCGATTGCAGGCGTGGATCGCGCCTGTCCATCCCACTGTCGTTTGATGATCAAGTCTGGCACGCCGTTGGCGTGCCTTCTGTCCTGACAATCAGGTTCTTCCTGAGGAGTTGGTGTATGCGTTCCCTCAAGGTGAATGCGTTCGCATGGCTGAGTGGCTTGGCCTTGGCTGGTACGGTCGTGACAGCGGGTTTTGTTTCAGCAGCTTCGCCAGTGACCGACGCCGCAGTCCTCTACAGCCATCAGGCTCTGGACGGGAATTCCTACTTTGCGATCTCGGTCCAGGGACCGACTCGCAATGTCCAGGCTGTCCCGCACGACCATGTGATCCTGATTGATACGTCAGCCAGCCAGGTCGGCGAGCATCGTGCCATGGCGCTGGGCGTGCTGCAAGAACTCCTCGCCGCTCTGCCGGCGACAGACCGTGTCCAGATCAACGCGATTGATGTTCGCACCACGTCGCTGACCAAAGGGTTTGTGACTCCACAGCAGGCTCTCGATTCGGCCATCCCCACGCTGAAGAATCGCTTGCCAGCGGGTGCGACCGATCTGTTGACGGCCTTGAACACGGCTTCCGAACAAATCGGGAATGAACGGGAATCATCGATCGTCTACATCGGCGATGGGATGAGCACCGCACACCTGCTCCAGTTGAACGAGCTCGAAACGCTGGTCAACAGCCTGCGTGAGCGGCACATCCCGATCCACGGATTCGCCGTGGGTGCCAACAAGGATCTCCGCCTGCTGGGAACGCTGGCCCAGACGACCGGCGGTCTGGCTCTGATCGACGATTCGGTCCAGAAGGCCGATGCGGTCGGGCAGCAGTTGGCGACTGCGATCGATCTGCCGGTGATCTATCCCACATCGCTGAAGGTGGAATGGGACGCTCAAGTGGTTCCACAACAGCCGCTGCCTGTGCGGTCTGACCGGGCGACGTTCTATCTGGCTCGAGGACACTGGTCCGCTGGCGCTGCCCTGTCGGTGAAGACCCCGGAAGGTGACCTCAGCTGGAGCGTCCCGACCGCCAAGTACAGCCAGGGGAATCAGTTCCTGACCGGTATCTGGAATCAGGCCGTCGAGAATCGTGGGTTGTCGGTGCCATTCGCAGGCGTGTCGTTCCTGAATGCCGCACATCAGTCGTTCCTTGACCACGTCGAACAGCTGGAACTGGCTGCCGATAGCTCGCTGGAAAAGGGAGATCTGGCCCGACTTGAGATCCTGACCGCAGAGTTGCGTCAGATCGATCCGGGCAACGTGCATGCGACCGGCCTCAAGAACAAAATCGGCCGCATGAAGATCCAGACCGTTGCACAAACGGAAGAGAAGAACGGGGAAGAGACTCCCCCGACAGAGGGAGATGTGTTGCCGAAAGCGGCGGGCGAAGAAACGCCAGAACCTCCATCTCCGGAGCCGGAGCCGGAGCCGGAAGCGGAAGGCGAGCCCGCACCCAAAAGAAAATCGACTCCTGCAGCACCAGCCCCGGAACCGGGCACAGAGGCTGAAGCACCCCCGGCAGAAGAAGGCACACCCGCTGCCCCTGCTCCAGAGCCGGGCGATGAACCCGCCATGGAAGTAGCTCCCGAAGGAGAAGCCCCCGAAGCTGACACAGCCTCTCCTCTGAACGGACGCCAGAAGCCACTCGACCTGTCTCCGATTGCTCAGGAAGAAGCGCGTCGCAAGGCGCGGACCCAGAAGCTGCGGATGCAACTCGAAACTGACATTACAGAGGCCCGACGGGCGATCTCCACCTCACCAGAAGCCGCTGTGACTTTGCTGGAAGGGTCGCGAGCCGGGATCAAGTCGGCGACAGACATTGACGCCGATGACAAGGCTCAACTCCTGAAGCAGGCTGATGCTGCCCTGACCGACCTGAAGAACAAGCAGGAAGTGCTGCGAGGACGCATCCAGGCCAGCGAACAACGCAAGGCCGAGCAGGAAGCTCAGCAACGGGTGATCGACTACAGTGCCGAGCAGAACGAAAAGCTGAAGCAGCTCGTAGACCGGATTCGAGCCCTGATGGACGATGGTTACCACGGCGACTCGAATGCGTTTGAAGAAGCGGAAGCTGTCGCGCGAATCGTCGAATCGATGACTCCCAATTCGGCACTGGCTGCAGCGACTGTGTTTACGTCAGAAGCTGCTGGACAGCTGTCGAAAGCGGAACACCTGCGGTCTCTCCGATATGACCGATATCTGGAAACCCTGTATCAGGTCGAGCTGTCACACGTTCCATTCCCGGATGAACCTCCGGTCCGCTATCCCCCCGCTTCGGTCTGGCAGAACCTGACCCTGAAGCGGAAGAAGTGGAATTCGGTTGACCTGCACAAGGACAGCCCGAACGAGCAGAAGATCAGCGATGCACTCGATCAGGTGACTTCGCTTGAGTTTCCTGACAATACGTTGCGTGAAGTCATCGACTTCATTTCGGACCTGCACAACATCCCGATTCGTCTGGACGACAAGGCTCTGAGCGATGAAGGACTGGATGCCGAGGTTCGCATCAACTTGGTTGTGTCAGGAATCACTCTGCGCAGCGCGCTGAACCTGATGCTGGAAAAAGTCGGCGATGTCGAGCTGACCTTCATCATCGAAGATGAAGTGATGAAGATCACTACCGTGGAGAAGGCCCAGCTGCGACCCCAAACCCGCGTTTACCCAGTGGGTGACCTCGTCATTCCGATCATCCCAATGCAGCCCCAACAAGGTGGAGCCGGTGGTGGGCAACAGGGTGGCCAAGGTGGCGGATTCGGTGGTGGCCAAGGTGGTGGTGGCGGTGGATTCGGTGGTGGTGGAGGCGGCGGATTCGGTAGCGTTCCAGCTGCCAAGCAGGCCCCCGCGCCCCTAGCCGGAAAAAAAAACCAGCTGAAATAGCGGAAGCTGCGCAAGACGCGGCCCCTGAGCAAGCTCAGGTTCCTCCGAAACGTACACAGCAGCGGAACTCGGGATCAACTCCGAGGGCCGCTGCTGGCGTTTCCCCCAAGCCCTCGAAGACTCCCGCAGCTTCCCCAGCCCCGGAACCCAAAGAGGACGATAAGCTGGCATCCGACCGCCGGAGCGGTGATCCACAGCCACAGCCAGCACCAGGGTTTCCCGATTCCAAACAGTCTGGCCCTGAGGTGTGGCAAACCTTCTTTGCGAAGAACAAGCCCGGTAACCAGCTGGTGGAGCAGCACGCCACGTATCTGGTCGATCAGCAGCAGCACGAACATCTCATCGCGTACCTGAACGCGGCCATCATTGCCGGACAATCTCAGCCCTGGATGTATGAAGTCCTGGCAATCACGATGGAGATTGCCAATCGCCCGCCCGAAGAGATTGAGCGAGTCGTCCTGTCGATGGCCGACTTCGGAAATGCATCCTATGAATCGATGATGTATTCCGGGGCCTACCTGAGCAATCTCGGACACGACCAGGCGGCACTGCGCATGTATCGCCAGGCAGCGAGGATGTCTCCCGATCGTCCCGAGCCCTTCTCACTGAGCATCAAACTTGCTGGTCGTACTGGAGTCCCTGATGACGCCATCTGGGCAGCGTGTGGCGTTCTTCGGAATGCCTGGGGCCCGGACTACAAGAGCCAGCACGAACAGGCGGAAGACCTGCTCACAGAAGCCGAGAAGAAACTCCGCAAAGCCAACGACGAGATACAGCTTTCCAAATTCCAGCAACTGGTAGAGGACGCTCGTCACCGCGATCTGATGGTCCGCGTGAACTGGAACGGGACAGGTGACATCGACCTGAGTGTGGAGGACCCGGCCGGGGGAATTGCGACCTATGAAACTCGCGAGTCCACGGGCGGTGGGGCATTACTCAACGATGGATATGGTCCAATTCCAGAGAACTGCTACGAAGCGTATGTGTGCCCGATGGGGTTCTCCGGTGAGTACGTCGTGAAGATCACAAAGTTCTCCGAGAAGATTGTGGGGAATCGCGCGGTCTTAACAATCGTCACGCACGCAGGCACTCCCGCGGAAAAGAAGACGACCAAGTCCATCAAGTTTGAAGGAACCAACGAGTTCGTCATGCGAATCAAACTTGACGAGGGACGCCGCGAACAGCGTCGGACCGTGTTCATCGGAGGACCGGTGGGCGCGGCTCGTGACTGGGAAAGAAATGCTCAGCAGGTGGGTCGCCCCAGGCATCGCGCGATTGACCGCGAAACTCGGCAGGCCGTCGCGGAAATGCGCAAGTCCCGCGGACAACCGGTCGTGCAGGCTCTGGGCATCCAACAGTCACCGGGAGCTGCGGGAGGGATTGGGTTCGCGCCGGTTGTCCGCATCATCCCGGAGGGAGCCACTCTCGCCGCGCAAGCGGTTGTCTCCCCCGACCGGCGCTACGTGCGGATGGGGATCAGCCCCACATTTAGCCAGATTATTGATGTCGCCGTTTTCTCGTTCCAGGGTGGAGCCAATACAAATCCAGCGACTGGACGTTAACCCTGGCCGGTTCCTTGATCCGAGAAGCTGGCCACTCTCCACAGAGCGCAGCTGTCTGACCGACACATCCGGGGAGCCGATGGGCAGGAATGTGAACATACGCACAAAATTGGTAGGTGAGGAGGATTACCCAAGGTGGCCAATGCGGACAGCAGGGCTTACCAATTAGTATCCACTGATGCAACACGAAGTCACGAGGCGTGGGCTTAACCGATCTTGACGAAAACCCCGCGTTCCGGTTAATTGACGCGCAGAATCTGCCGATTTCGAGCCGCAGGGACCAGCGGTCGAGGTGGCGGCATGGGTGTTTTGATGCAATCTTCGAAATGGATTTCGTGGTGCGCTGCGTGCCTGATTGGGCACGGGGTATGTGCTATTGCGCTCTCGCAATGGCAACCCGTTGAAACGGCGGGCATCTTTCAAATCCGCTCCGAGTTTGCCCTCCATGATCGCGATGGCCAGGAGATTATCCTGCAGCTGAATGCGCTGCAGAAAGACGTACAGACGCTGCTGAATCTCAAGCTGGAGGATCGTCCCGTCGAGATCAGCCTGTTCAAGAGCAAGGCCACTTATCGGGCTCATCTGGCCCAGAGAGTTCCCGAGGGACTGGAACGGACAGCATTGTTCGTGCAGGGAACAGACATGGGGCGGGTGTATGTCTACCGGCGCTGGGGTTTTGACACGGATCTCCGCCACGAAAGCACACATGCCGTCCTGCACAACGCGTTGCCTTATGTCCCGATGTGGCTGGACGAGGGACTGGCCGAGTACTTCGAAGTGGTTTCCGCTCAGCGAAGTTCCGGTAACCCGCATCTGCCGAGTTTGAAGCGGTCGATCTTCTTTGGCTGGCGTCCGAATCTGGAACATCTGGAAGCGGCGGAAGACATATCGGATATGGGAAACGATGAATACCGCGAGGCCTGGGCCTGGGCACATTTCATGTTGCACGGTCCTCAGGAGGTTCGTCAGGTGCTCAGCGATTTCCTGCATGAGATTGAATCAGGTGAAGCAGCCGGATCATTCCGAGAACGGTTAGTGGCAGCGGTTCCCAACGCAGACATCCTGCTGGTGGAACATATTCGTCAGTGGAGATGACGGGCGAACCTGTCGTTGATTTCAGAGATTCGGCCATCGTGGGGTGTTAAATGGTCCAGGTCCGTTGGACGGTGATCGTCACTCTCGCCGCAGCTGTATGGCTGCAGGTGGGGGGCGGGACCGTCGATGCACAATCGGGCGGGGCTGGTGTCACACCTCCCGCGGGCCATCCACTGCTCCCGGCGATTGCCAAAGCGAAAGCCGCCCTGGCCAAGGTGGACACGGTCGTGGACTACGAAGGAACGTTGACGAAGCGGGAGCTGATTGGAAACACACTGAACACGCAGATGATGCAAATCCGCGTGCGGCAGAAGCCATTCGCGGTGTACCTGAAATATGCCGCCCCGAACGAAGGGCGCGAGGTGCTCTACGATGTCTCGCAAGATCCGGGGAAGCTGCTGGTCCATGAAGGATCGGGGGTCAAGTCGCTGGTCGGCACTCTGGCACTGCCGCTCAATGATCCGCAGATCCTGGCAGAGACGCGACACCAGGTCACCGATCTCGGACTGCGCCGTCTGGTCGAGTTGACGATCAAACAGTGGGAGCTTGAATCGCAGTACGGCGAGATCGACGTGAAGTACTTCCCGGATGCCAAGATGGGGCGAATCGAGTGCGAGGTGCTGCAAGCCACACACCCCCGACCACGTAAGCAGTTCCCCTATCATCAGAGCCGGCTGTTCATCGAGAAGGCGACGGGGTTGCCGCTTCGCGTGCAGAACTTCGGCTTCCCGCAACAGGCGGGTGTCGAACCTCCGCTGATCGAGGACTACGCCTACACGGGCTTGAAGACCAACATCGGGTTGAAGCCGATCGATTTCTCGCGGACGAATCAGAGCTACCAGTTCAAGTAATCTCGGCACGGCCATCAGCAGACGATGGCATACGTGACCCGTTGTGATGAAAGCGGCCGCCTGAGGCCTTTGCTGCTACTGCTTCGTGATTGAGCCAGGACCGAAAAGCGGCCTCGATCGAGATCAGAAGAGGCTGGTGGGCGAGTTCTCTGCCTCGACCTGTCGACCAGTCTCCGTGGAAAACTCAGGGCCCACTCTCCCGAGCCGTCATGGTCTCTGTGTATCATCGGGATTCCATATTCGGAGTCCAAACCGATGAAAATAACGAAGCTCGCTGTCGAGCGTCCGATCGCCACGTTGATGGCGTGCCTGGTCGTGGTGATCCTGGGGGTCGTATCCGTCACGATGCTGAGCGTTGACCTGCTCCCGAGCGTCGAATTTCCCACGGCTACGGTGACGACACTCTACCCCGGTGCGGGACCGGAAGAAGTCGAAACACTCATCACCCGGCCTCTGGAACAGTCGTTAACCTCGGTGCCCGGATTCGAGCGGGTGACCAGCCGCAGCCTCGAAGGCAGCAGCACGATCCGCATTGAATTCGCGTGGGGCACCAACCTCGATGCCGCTGTCTCGGACATGAGGCAGGCCATCGACCGCGTCATTCGCGATCTGCCTGACGATGTCGATCCGCCGATCATTCGCCGTTTTGACGCGAACGACACCCCCATCATTTACATCGGTGTCATCAGCGATCTCCCCCCGGTGGATCTGACCCGTGTCATCGAACGAACTGTCGTTCCGCGATTCGAGAGGTTGCTGGGAGCAGCGCGCGTGGGTGTCCGCGGCGACATTCGTCGCGAGATCCATGTCGATGTCGATCGGGCCAAGGTCGAATCTCTCCAGCTGGGGTTGAACGAGGTCGTCACTGCATTGTCTCGTGGCAACATCAACCGACCTGCGGGCGACCTGGAGGAAGGCAATGTTCACCGACTGATCCGCAGCGAGAGTGAATTCG
>CANJZR010000027.1 GCA_947479075.1 Planctomycetaceae bacterium | reverse complement strand
CGACATGAGCGGCTGAGCCGGTTGCCGGGGATTGTCGATCTGCACCCGCATGCGACCGAGGACGATTCGCAGGGGATGCTGGCGATCCTGTACGAGATGCAGCAGATGCTGGCCGAGATTGCCGGGCTGCCCGCCGTTTCGCTGCAGCCTGCTGCTGGGGCGCAAGGCGAGTTCACCGCGTTGCTGACCGCAGCTGCGTACTTCCGCGATCGGGGCGAGAAGCGGACGAAGGTCCTCTTCCCCAGCAGTGCCCACGGGACGAATCCCGCCAGTGCTGCCCTCGCCGGGTTCGACTGTGTCCAGCTGCCACCGACGAATACGGGGTTTGTCGATCTCAATCAGCTCCAGGCGGAGCTGGATGGATCGACCGCTGTGTTCATGGTGACCAACCCAAATACGCTGGGTCTCTTCGAGAAGGAGATCGCGACGATCTCGAAGATGCTGCACGATGTCGGCGGTCTGGTCTACATCGACGGGGCGAACATGAACGCCATCGTCGGCGTGACGCGGCCCGGCGACTTTGGTGGCGACATGATGCACTACAACGTGCATAAGACATTCACCGGGCCGCACGGAGCCGGCGGTCCGGGATCGGGACCAATCGCGGTCAGGGACTTCCTGGGCGACTACCTGCCGGGGCCAGTAATTCAGAAGACCGACACTCCGAACGGAACGCGCTACTCGCTGGTCACCCCGAAGAAGTCGATTGGCCGCGTGCGCAGCTTCTTCGGTAACGTCGGGATTCTGCTGCGAGGGGCGTTCTACCTGCGCACGCTCGGTGCCGCTGGGGTGCGCGAGATGACCGAACAGGCGATTCTCAACGCGAACTACATGAAGGCCAGGCTGCAGGATGTTCTGCCCGTGCCACAAGGCGAACTCTGCATGCACGAGTTCGTAGCTAGTGCGAAGAAACTCAAAGACGAAGCAGGCGTGACCGCAATGGATATCGCCAAACGGCTGCTTGACTACGGGTTCCATGCCCCGACGGTGTATTTCCCGCTGGTGGTGCCGGAAGCGCTGATGATCGAACCGACCGAGACAGAGTCGAAGCAGACTCTCGACGCGTTCATCGACGCGGTCAAAGAGATCGTCGTCGAAGATCCCGTCATGCTGCACGAAGCTCCCCACACCACCAGCGTGCGTCGCCCCGATGAAGTCGGTGCCGCCCGGAATCCAGTGTTCTGCAACACGACATGCGGACCGACATAATCCGGCGATGGTGCAAAAGCAAAAAGGCCGCTGAACGATTCGTTCAGCGGCCTTTCTCATTTGCAGACACGAAAGATCAGTCGAGATCAGCGGGAGGAGCTGGTACGGGGCGGACTGGCGGGCTGTACTCGCCGGTCGTGTCGTCGTACTTCGACTTCTCTTCCGCCATGCGGGTTTCGCGGCGGTTGATGATCTCGCGAGCTGCGGCTCGGATTTCCTGCTCGTTGTTGCGACGCAGGTTACCGAGTTCAGCCAGCGGCTGGACCATCTTCACGGCCCGGGCCACTGAGCTTTCCATCAGTAACAGCTCTGTGAAGCCGCGCTGAATCGCCTCGAGCTTCGTCATCTGGTCGTTGAACTCGCCCTGCAGTCCGGTCAGCAGCTGGAGGCTTTCTACGCTTTCGGCAATCTGACGTGACTGACCAGCGAGTGATCGCTCGATTTCGATCAGGCCTGCGAGATTCGCGTGGGCCGAATCGAGCTGAGTCTGCTGATTCAGGGTCTGGTTCAACTCGACGAGCCGATTGGCATTGGCTTGAGCCTGCTCGACGTTGACGACGCTCTCGGAAATCTGGGATTTGAGGTTCGTCAACGAGGTGACCGCAGTCCGGGCATCGGTCGTCGAAGCATTTTGCTCGATCAGTGACTTCTGCACTGCAGTCATCTCGGCCAGTTGGTTGCGAGCATCGACCGTCTGGGCCTGCTGTGCAATCACGGCGTTCTTCAGATCGCCAAGCCCCTGGATCGAGGCCATCGCTGCATCGGTATTCGTCCCAGCCAGCGTGGCGGCCTGAGTCACTGTGGCGAGACCAGAGATCGCATTCAGAGCCGTATCGCTCTTCTGCCCGGTGACGATGGCTTCGTCACGAACACGAGCGAGTTGGGCCAGCGAGTTCGTGGCGTCGTTGACCGTTTTGCCCTGCTCAATGGCCTGGTTGGCGAACTGGCCGAGGTTCACGACCGCAGTCCGGGCAGCATCGAGGCTGGCCGTCTGAGTCGGTACCGTCTCACCGAGATCACGCACGCGTGTCTCGAGCCCGACTACCGAGTCGAGAGCTGTCGAAGCCGTGCTGAAGTCGTTTTGCTTGGCCGCCAGAGTTGCCTGCAGGTGGGCCAGCTGTTGCAGGGCGGCCATCGAAGCTCCGACCTTTTGCGACTCGGTTTCGATTTCCTGCTGCAATGTTCGCAGACGTTCGACCGTCTGCTGGGCAGCGACCAGCTGGTCATGCTGGGTCTTCAGTCCGCTCAGCAGATCATTGGTCCGCCGGACATCATCGCGTGAGCCGGTCAGCTCGACGATGTGGCTGTCGATGATGCTCATCTGCTGCTGCATCATGTCGATACGTTGCGTGAGAGGCCGACCGATCAGCAGTTGCATGATGACGATCCCGATGATCGCCCCCCCTGCGAGTGTTGGCCAACTGACCCGATTCCTTCCTTCAGCGAGCGAACGTGACGATCCTTCGTCTCGGTGATTGAATTGCGGGTGTTCCACTTTGAAACCTCCAGGTTGTACTGAGTCGCGGCATGCGACTCGACGTGATCGTGTTCTGGCAGAGCCCCATCCTGTTGGTTGTGCGTCCCGCGAGCTTCGGGATCAGCACAGGATCGGCGGGATCTGCCGAGTGACAGAGTTTGATATCGCCTCCGCACAGCGCATCTCTGTGGAGAATGGGCTGGAATTCCCGGTGTCAAACTAATCGTGAAGGCCGGAATCGAAACGGATGGACTCTTTTGCGAAATCACCCCAACCGGACTAACCTGCAAACCCTGACTCGTGATCATGAGAAAGCAGTCAGGTTTCCACGAGTGCACTGATCCCGTGAGTCTCCATGACGATCCGCCCTGCCACCTTCGATGACCTCGATACTCTGGTGGAATACAACCGCCGGCTCGCTCAAGAGACCGAAAATATCACTCTATCGATCGAGCTACTAACCGAAGGCGTACGGGCTGCGCTGCTAGATCCGAGCAAGGGACGTTACTTCGTGGCCGAATTCGATGGCCAGGTCGTTGGACAGCTGATGCACACTCGCGAATGGAGCGACTGGCGGAACGGCGACATCTGGTGGTTGCAAAGTGTGTATGTCCACGCCGATCACCGCCAGAGGGGCGTCTTTCGATCTCTGGTCGAGCACCTGAAATCCGAGGCTCAAACTACTCCCGGAGTCGTCGGATTACGGCTCTATATGGAAGAGCACAACAACCGAGCTGGGGCGACCTATGACCGATTGGGTATCCGGGAGGCGGGGTATGTCGTGCGGGAACAGATCTGGCGGAACTGGGAGACACCACCTGCGGGATGATGATCGAAAACGTCTCGATGGCCTTTACCAGCTCCGATTACCTCGTATCTTCCTTTCACATCAAAAGCCGGTAACCATCACTCCTGAATGTCTTAAATCTGTGTAATCCTTTTAATCTGTGGATCATTTCTGTTGTGTTCCCCTCGCGCTCAACCCGTTAGCCACAGCTCAAGGAGCAGAGAAAGAAATCCACAGATTCAGAGGATTACGGGGATTCAGAGAGGTGGTTCACGGGCTCCTTGATCATGATGATTCAAGGTGGGCAACAAGTGGATTGAAATTGGGTGAGCACTTGGGGAAACAACTTCCAATGCTCTGCCAGTCTTGTGGATACGGGGCAAAAACTCTCATCTTTGAATCATTTGATACGTCGAATTCGGCAGTATTACCAGCGGATTGGCATTCCGGTTTTGATCCCGTAAAATGGGCCGCAGCGATCGCGACACAATTCAAACGTCCGTTCCGAACACCCGATTATCAGGAGTTTTCTCAATGCCAGTCGCGACCCCCAAGCAGTATGCCGCGATGCTCGATTCCGCCCTCAAGGGAGGCTATGCCTACCCGGCGATCAATATCACCTCCATCATCGGCATCAACGGGGCATTGAAGGCCTTCTCTGACATGAAGTCGGACGGCATTATTCAGGTTTCGACCGGTGCCGGAGAATTCGCCTCGGGACAGAACGTCAAAGACGCGGTTCTGGGATCGGTTGTCCTGGCAGAAGCGATTCACACTCTGGCGTCCAAGCACAACGTGATGGTCGCCCTGCACACTGACCACTGCCAGCCAGGCTGGAAGGACTCCTACTGCAAGAACTGGCTCAAGGCCAAGTGCGCGGAACTCAAGATCGAGATGCCCGCCGACGGTTCGCTGCCAGAAGCTCTCGCGGCAAAGAAGGAATACAGCTGGATCAAGGACAAGTCACTGGCCAGTGGTAAGGTCGACAAGTTCCTCAAGCCGCTGATCGAAGAGACCGCCAAGCGCCGGGCCGCTGGTCGTGGCAACCTGTTCCAGTCGCACATGCTCGACGCCAGCAACCTGCCGCTGGACATGAACATGGGGCTGAGCAAGGAAATCATCAAGCTCTGTGCTGCCAATGAGATCGTCCTCGAAGTCGAGGCGGGTGTCGTCGGTGGTGTGGAAGAAGGCATGGATAACACCGGCGTCGATCACTCCAAGCTCTACACCACGACCGAAGACATGGTCGAGGTGTACGAAAGCCTGGCGAACCTCGGACCGTTCATGTTCGCCGCGACGTTCGGCAACGTTCACGGTCACTACAAGCCCGGTGCCGTGAAGCTGCAGCCGACAATTCTGAAGGACGGCCAGGCCGCCGTGGTCAAGAAGCACGGTGATAAGGCTCGGATGCACCTGGTCTTCCACGGTGGATCGGGAACACCTCGCCACGAGATCGAAGAAACCCTGAACTACGGTGTCATCAAGATGAACATCGACACCGACACGCAGTACGCGTTCACCCGTCCGATCGCTGACTTCATGTTCAAGAACTACGACGGCGTGGTGAAGGTCGACGATGGCATTGGCGACAAGGCCAAGTATGACCCACGGGCTTACCTGAAGCTGGCCGAAGTCGGCGTGGCACAGCGTCTGGCTGTGGCCTGTGACGACCTGCACTCGACAGGCAAGACCCTGTTCGGCCAGATCTAGTCATTGCCGGAGAGCTGGGCAGACTGGCTGCCCATTGTTCGCTGGTTCTCCGGGAACTTCAAATCGATGAAGACCTCTGGGCGGCTGGTGCGAGATTTTCGCATCAGCCGCCCATTGTCATTGGATCGAGAGACTTTCGTTGACCACCAACGCTGAGGAGCCACTTCCCTCAAGTCGTTAACCTCACCTGCCTCGACATTGTTCACTCATATCACGGAGCCACTCCTCCACCCGGCAGCTGTCTGTTCAAACGAAAACAGAGGCTGCCAGCTTTCACTGGCAGCCTCTGTGGAATTCCAATTGAAATGTTCCCGACTAGAACCGTCGTTCGATACCGAAGTTCCAGCGGCTGGTCCACCAGGTATCGCGATCTGGTCTGTTCGCGGGGAAGTACGGGTAGCCCGCCCAATCGATCGAGCTGCCCGCTCGAGCCACTCCTCCCACAACTGTGATCGTGTATCCGACCTTGAAGACCGTATCCTCGATTCCGGGCAGCTGACGAACCAGCGGGATCATGTCCAGGATCTTCATTTCGGCGTTGATGGTCTGCTCAAAGAGCGGAGAGACGCGGTTTACTGAGTACTTGCTGGCGAACGTGGCATTATTCTCCAACATGTCGATGCCTGAACCTGACGAGAGCAAGCCGTGTTCATCTCCGATGTTGTTACCCGACAGGCTGTAGTCCTCCATATTCGCCATTACTCCCAGGATGGACTGCCCCCACATTCTGAAGCCATCGCCATTCCCGAAGTCATAACGCAAGCCGAGCTGAGGACCGGCCAGTTGGGTTTGAACACTCTGGTGAACGGTGGCCTCATAGATATCGTAGAAGCGGACCAGACTGCCTGACTCAGGACGATAGGTATTCCCCCCGGTCACTCCGCCTGTCCCGCCAGCTGCCCCTCCGCTCGTACCAGCACTGGATGCGACGTCATAGGCGAATCCGCTGTCGACCCCTTTGAGGTTGAACTGATCGTCAACCATCATGTAACGACCACCGACGAAGGTTCGGAGCTTCATCGCGGAGCGTCTGACGATCGGTGAGAAATAGACATTGGAATCCGCACCAATCACGGAGGTCTGCGTGTCAAAGTGATACATCAAGTCATACTTGGCGGTTCCCAGTCCGACTGAGAAGTTATCTCCAGGCACACTCGTGACGAACGCTCCCCAATTGAGTGGCAATGCGCCGTTACGAGTGAAGATGAGATTGCCGTCGGACGACTCGATCATGTCCTGAGTAATTTTCACGCCATTGATGGTGTCGGTACCCATCGTGAAGTTTTGAGTGTCTTGGCCGGTCCAGAATCCACCGATTGAGAAGCCTGTGCCATCTTCGTTGAAGAATCCCCAGCTCCCCTGCAGACCTATGCTCCGATAGTTATCAAATTCACTCATGCCTCGAATCGGAAACAGAGCATTGTCGAACGTGAACGTATTCGTTGTCTGATAGAGAGGGTAGGGAATCACGCGCGGATCAATCACCGTGCTGCTGGGTGGAGAACCGAGCGTAATCGTGGCCCCGGTAGTGCCCCCCGTCCCGCTGCCCGGTGTCGCTCCCTGCCCGTAGGTCGGAATGATATATCCCTGCAGTCCCCCGGAGTCGACATCGAAGGGGATGTGCGGCGAACCTAATTCTTTGGTCCCCGGGCTCTTCGTGGTGTTATAGGTCATCTCGATCGAGCCGAAGTACTCGCGGTTGCGATTCAGTATCCGCTCGTACCAGAGGCCATCGGTGTCCTGGAATGTCTGATCCCAGGCGACAGCTCCATTCCCGAACGGGGAAATCGCCGGGTAGGGATTGTACCCTTGAGGAATGCCCTGAGGATAAAGCACTCCGGGGTCATTCGTGGTATATGGTGGCTGGAACGTTGGCTGACCAGTTCCTGGATAGCCTGGGTTCTGAGCCATCACAGACTCAGCACTCACAGACAGCACCGTAGCGCTGGCCAAAGTTTTCAACCAATGAGAGAACCGCATTAGTGCGTCCTTGCCATCGAGTCACCGACTTGCGTCGGTCGAATGCGTCCGGGACGGCGAGAGTGACATCGTTGTCACAACCGAATTCTCCACGCCGACGCCCTGATGGACAGCGCACGTAGATAGTCCTGTGGAAAGTATCGGATGACAGTACTGTTAAACTGTAACGGTTGTTCTTGAGGTTCCGGTTTTGACGGGAATACTGGCAGCAGATACTGCCGGTCGAGTCATGTCATGGTCTTGTAACCCGACCTGTTCCAGTGGAATCGGCAATTTGCACCGACTCCACTGAATTTGATTCAAGTTTGATCCAATGGCATTGCCCGTAACCAGAGTCTCCCACCCCGGGTACGGGCTGCACTTCACAGAACTAGGCTGGCAATCGCTCTGAAAGTGATTTCACCCGGACCGCCAGCAGTGCCGGATCGAAGGGACGACGGAACTTTTCGTCGTAGTAGAGGGCTGTGTTCGGATCTGTTGCCTCGTCATCCGAGACGAGTCCGACCACGCGGGTCGTGTTGTCCCGGCCCTTGCTCTTGAAGAACGTGGCGATCATCCGAGCCTCTTCGGTCCCGATAGAGGCGTCAATTACCACGCATTGGGGACGATGTTCCATTGCCATGGCCCCCGCTTCGAAGACATTCAACGCCGAGGCGGTTGTCATCCCGGAGGCTGTCAACAGCTTCTCCACCGCGTCACGCTCGGCAGCTGCCATCCCGATGATCAGGACGTTGCCGCCCTGCACTGCGCCCAGTTCGCCGAGTGGCATACCGTGGGAACGCATGAACTCGATCAGACTGTCGCGGGGAATCCGCCGGTCGAGCGAGCCGGGAATCCGGTAGCCTTTGAGACGACCGGTATCGAACCACTTGCTGACGGTGCGGGGAGCGACCTGGCAAATTCGGGCCACATCTCCAGTGGTGTAAACGGGAGCTTCTACAGTCGGAACCATGGCAACACGATCTCTGAAAGTGCATTCGCCCATTTGGCGGAGAAAGCCTCCTGCTCTGGGGATACGTGGCACTGTCCCTCGTGGCCAGTCGAATGAAATGCATTCATTGTGCCGACCATTTCCCGGATGACCGTTTCAAGGCCTACAACTTGTCGTAACCACAAATTCTGCCTGAACTACCATCACAACAGGTGTTACAACCGTTACGATGTGGGAACGTTCAACCGGCTTGTCAGGTTGAAAACAGTTGTATGAATTACATGAACCGGTGTGAGAACCTCCTCACCCGGAGACCGGTTCCCCATGAGCCATCGAAACCCATCCCTGAGGCAACGGATCAGCTCGCGACTGCGAGAGCTGCCCGATTGTCAGGAAGGGGGAGTTCAAAGCCTGGCTCTGGTCATGACCCTCCCCTTGCTGATCGGGACCATTCTGCTCGTGGTCCAGCTGACTCAGGTCCTGCTGGGAGTGATGACGGTTCAGTACGCCGCCTTCTCCGCAGCACGTTCCGCAGCTGTCTGGATTCCGACACGTCTCGACTATCAGTACTCGCAGGAGAACGAGGCCGACACCTTCATCAACCGCGGCCAGCCGATTGACCTGACTCCAGAGCTGCGCGCGGGGTCCCGAAAGCTGCAGGAGATTTTTGCAGCTGGGGCTCAGTCATGTGTGGCGATCTCACCGGCCCGGGCTGTCGATGGCCCGCGAGCGGGAACGTCCGACGTTGCGGAGGCGGTCGAGGCCTTTCTGCAGTTTCAACAGCTGGGTGCCGATCCACGAATCGCACGCTGGCGGACAGCCGTGGGAAACCGCTGGAGCTACTCGTTCGCCAATACCCAGGTGAGATTGGCATTTCTGACTCAGCCACGGCAGACACCGACCTACAACCCGGTCAACCATCCGGTGGTTCCCTATCGAGAGGACGAAGCGGGCTGGGACGAGTCGGTGACGGTCATCGTTCGGCATGAGGTCTCTCTCGTCCCGGGCCCGGGACGGTTGTTGTTCCAGCAGGCGACATGGGGCAGCGTTCCCTCGGGGCTTGCGACCAACTGGACAGGTTCGGGGCGGCGTGATCGGGTTCCCGTGATCGGCTCGTCGACAATCACTCTCGCGGGACTGAAAGCCATCCACCCCTTCCGCTATCTGGAGGGAGAATAACGATGGTGGAGATTACGCCCGGAGTTGAGACTGCCGCAGGAGCCCGAAGCCAATATGAGGCAATCGACCGTAACGACGAAGGGTCCCACGTGGCTCGCCCTCGCTTACGCTTCGGGTTGGTGAGGGGGGGCGACTCGTGTGATCAATCATCTGTAGCCCGCCCCGGGTGGCGACGACGGCGTGTACGTGTACTCGGCCTACATCGGGACGAAAGAGGTGTCATCAGTCTGCTGGCGGTGTTCATCCTTCTGGGGTGTACGTGGCTGCTGCTCTGGCTCTTGAACTCGGCGAAACAGCTCGACTCCAAGGTCCGGATGCAGAACGCTGTGGATGCGGCCGGGCAGAGTGGTGTCGGTGTACTCGCACGGGGCATGAACGCGGTCGCCTTTGCGAACCAGCTGGAAGCGGATCTCCTGGCAGCAGTGGCCGTCATGCGAGCCGCCCAGGAAACTTCGTCAGCTTCCTCTCCACTCGTGGGGACGCTGCTCCCGGTCTTTCAGGAAATCCTTGCCGGGCAGCCGGGACAGAGCCCGCTCGACCGTCCGATTCCAGCCTTTCGCTCGGATGTCGTGCGGCGGATTCCGTCGCTCGCAGATCAAACCACACGTCAGGTCGGTCGATTCAATGCGTCATGGAACGGTCCAAATGCCACTGCCAATCCCGATGGGCCACAAGGTCCGCTGCTCGCTCAGCTGTGGACGACTGCTGGTCAGCCCGTCGGGTATATGTCCGAAGAGGATCCGCTGACTCGCACTCTCCCGTTGATCGATCCAAGTCCTGCTGGCCCAGATGCGAGCTTCCTCGCTGATATCGATCAAAGATTCGAGTATGCCCGCAACGCGCGCGCGCGTCTGGTCCGTCAGTATGTCCCCCAGTGGGCTCTTGATGTCGCAGGAGAGGATTCTGTTCTGGCGGGGCAGCTGATCCGCGCCGCTGAGATTCACTTGCGCGAGCTGCTTGACGGGATCTATCACGACAGCAATTTGCCGATGATTCTGCGGTCCACGCCTTCCGGAGTCCAAAGTCTGGAACTCGATACGATGTTTGTCTCGGTGGCCTACCGGCTGCATACGTTGCCGACGGCTCCGCTCATGTTCCGGAATCCGAACGCCAGTCTCGCGCCTTCGATGGCGTTCTCACAGAACGCCCTGTTTTTACCGCGTCCCAGATATACCTGTTGTCCGTGGGGGGAAACACAAACAGACCCAGTCACCGGTCAAGAAGACTTCCTCTCATTCACAGATGGCTGGCCTGCAGACTGGAGCGCCAACAGCCAGAACTGGCAGACGAAGCTCGTCCCCGCCACATCCCGCTCGATCAGTTCGATCCTGACGAGCAGCCCCCCGCAAACTAATCTCAATACACCCCAGTGGGGCTCACTGAGTCCGCGCGACCTTGATGTGCTGACACATCACTGAGGCTCTCTGAACTCTCCCACAACAGACGGCTTAAGCTGGCGGAGCAGCTGAGGTCTGTTCCTCAATCGCAATCTGCATGGCCTTCATAATGGTGGCCTGTGCGCTCGCAAACGGGCCGGGCAGCATGGCTCCAGACGCCAGCTTGTGACCGCCGCCCCCAAACTGCTCAGCCACTTTCGCGACGTCGAGTCCCGTCCGGCTGCGGAAGCTGACCTTCACCTGAGCTGACTTCTGCTCGACGAGGATCACCGCACAGCGGGTTCCTTCAATGGTCAGGCATTCATTGACCAGATCCTCAGTATCTGACGGATGTGCGCCCGTCTCGTCGAAGTCCTTCTGCAGGACATACGCCATTCCCATCACGCCGCCGAACTCAACAGTGATCCGGCTCAGGACACGACCATGCAGCTTCAGTCGGGCCAGGGAGGATTTCTCGTAGAGTTCACGATAGATCATGCTCGGCTGGGCCCCACGACTGATCAGCCAAGCCGCCGTCTGGAGTGTCCGCTCATCGACGTTTGGAAATCGGAACCAGCCCGTGTCGGTCGCGATCGCAGCAAAGAGCGCGGTCGCCTGCTCCGGGGTCGGGTCCACTTTCATCGCCATCGCCAGTTCGCAGATCAACACGCCCGCTGCAGCCGCAGTCGTGTCCTTGAACTGTTCCGCGCCGAGGTGATCGGAACTCAGGTGGTGGTCGATGACGACCTTGCGGGCCGGTGTTGTTTCCAGCGTCTTGCGCAGGTCGGTCAGCTGTTGCCACGAGCTGGTGTCGACGATCAGATGCACGTCGGTATCACACGCCTGCTCGATGGTCACTCCCTCGCCGATCTTGCGAATCCGCTTTGTCGGATCGAGGAAATCGAGGTGGTTCGGGGTCTGCGACGGATTGATAATCCGCACTTCTTTCCCCAGTTGTTCCAGAATCCCGCACAGTCCCATTTCCGAACCGATGGCATCGGCATCCGGACGTACGTGGCTGGAAATCACAAACCGCTTGTTGGCGTGAAGAATGTCGATCAGCGGCTGCCATTCAATGGGCATGAGAAACCTGACTTCTGTGGCGGGACAGGGAATGGAAGTGATTGTGTCGACCGATGAGGGAATTGTCACTCTGGCGGGGCCCCCTGCATGTATTCTCAGGACAAATCCTCTCGAATTGCCGTCAGATGTCGTCTATCAAGAAGTGTATTCAAGTGGCGTCCGATCTCTTAAACTTCGCCCACTATGCTTGAACAGTTTCTCTTGTGTGCCTCGGCCGTACTGGCGGGAATTATTAACTCCGTGGCTGGTGGGGGCACGCTACTGACGTTTCCGTCGCTGATGTACGCGCTCGGGGATAATGCAGACGCAGCTGTCATCGCCAATGCCACCAGCACGATTGCCCTGTTTCCCGGTTCACTCGCCGCTGTGTGGGGATATCGGAACGACTTGAAGGGGACACGCAGCTCGGTCCTTCCACTGCTGTTACCGTCCATCGTCGGCGGAGCAATCGGGACCTGGCTGGTGGTGAGTTATCCGGCCAAGGCCTTCATGCTGGCTGTTCCGTGGCTGATCCTGTCTGCCACGTTGCTGTTCATGCTTCAGCCCCTGATTACCCGCTGGACGGGAATCGGTCTGCCGCACGAAGCTCCCACACGCTCGACTCAGCTGGGCATCTTCGGGTTTCAGTTTCTGGTGGCGCTCTACGGCGGTTACTTCGGAGCCGGGATCGGAATCCTGATGCTCAGTTCGCTGGCCTTGATGGGCAGCTCGGACATTCACCGGATGAACGCGGTGAAGTCGTTGCTGGCCTCGCTGATCAACGGGACCTCGGTCGCCATGTTTATCTGGCAAGACAAGTTGAACTGGCAGCTGGCGATTCCGATGATCGTCGCGGGGATTATTGGTGGTTTCGTGGGAGCAACCGTCGCTCGCAAACTGAATAAGAACCACATCCGCTACAGCGTGATCGCTGTCGGTTTTGTGGTTTCCGCCACCTATTTTGTCCGCGTTTATGGCTGACACCAACTCTCCCTCAGCCGTCAGGGGCAGGTGTGAGCCCAATTGGAAAGTATTTTTGAATGGAGCCTTAAGCGTCAACGAGGATGAGTGAACTCGCAAATCACTGTGGTTCCTCGCTGACGCTGCGGGCTACTAATTTCTTGAACCCCTGAGCCTGCCAGGGAGCACCACTGTCTAGCGGCCGAATGCTCTTCCACGTTTTCGCGCGGTACGGGTACACTCCCGGCCTTTGCTCGACACTCGGTCGCACTGCTCTTCAAAGTCCGGGAAAGGATTCCCCATGCGTTCGATACTTCTCGCACTGGCTGTATGCACGCTTAACCTCCCCTGCCTAATCGGGGCTGACAAAGCGACTCGGGAAGAAGAAACCTCTTCCGCCACGTCGATTGTGATCGAGGCGAGATTCGTCTCCATGAAGCCGGAGATCGAGCAGGTCCTCAAACGGATCGACCCGAATTTGGGTATGTCTGTTTCTTCGGCTCCCAAACCTGAGCTTCATTTCTCCGCGGACAATACGAAACAGAGCGGAGGCTCGGATATCCAGTTGATCAGCGCTGCAGCTGTGGTCGAAGAGCAACCTCCGGTACATATCCTGAAACTGAACGCGAAACAAAAGTCGGAAATACTGCAGATCGTAGAGCAGCTGTTTCCCAATCACGTCCTGGCACAGGCACCGAAGATCACAGTAGCTGACAATACGATCGGCCAGATCTCGGATACCTCAGAGGGTCCCAAAGGCGTCAGCGTCGATTTCGCGACGGGGAAAGCCGTTGTCGATGAGTATGACGAGGGTACGACTCTGCTCGCACGGCCTCACTTGAATGAGTCGGGATCGATCACTCTCGATCTGCTGATGCGAGCGCAGAATGTCCAGGAAGTGAAGCTGTACAACAAAGATAACGGCCAGGTGCAATCACCGAAGCTGGCCAAGGCTCAGATCGAGCTGTCGGCCAATTTGAAACCTGGGGAATCGGTGGCGTTCTGGTTCAGTGATGATTCAACACCCGAGCCAACGACTTCCACCGGGCTTTCCAAAATCTTCCGTAAGAAGAATCCCGAGAAGCCCTACCAATCACAGCTCATGCTGCTCGTGACACCGTCGATCGCCACGGAACAGGTGGCATCGGGTACAGGTAGGTAGCGTAAGGTCAGAGAGCGGCAGGCGTCAGTCTGCCGAGGAGTCCAACCGTCTCTTGGCCATCAGGTCGTCTGACGACAATCTGCACAGACGCGTTCTAGGATCAATGTGAGAGAGACGATCGACACTCGGCCGGCTCACGTCAGCCGCACTCGGGGAGTGTTGCCAAATTACTCCGGCCAGCGGCCCTGGCAGAGGGCGGTGACGACGGCTTGGGGATCGCTCACTGGTTTGAATTTGCCAGCTTGCAGCTCCACCATGCCGGAGCGGTCGACGAGGAACACGCCGGTCAGATATGTTCCATCGCTGCGATCAAATCGCCCCCACTGAGTGTGGGCCGGGGCAGGTACGTCACGCCCGATATCGGACAGCAGCGGGAAGGGAAAGTCCTTCGACCGCTTCTCTGCTTCGCGATTCGCAAAAGGAGTCGTCATCCCGATCCCGATCACCTGAACTCCAGCGGCTTCCACCTGGTCATGGTGGTCACGCAGCTGGGTCAACCAAGGATCGCGGTCGGCTCCGGCTTCACCGTCAAAGAAGACCACGACCATCTTTGTCCGCCCCAGGTAACGCTCGAACTTCACAAGCTGGGACTTCTGATCGTAGAGTTCCACGCGAGGGGCCAGACGTTTGGCAACTCGCGGCCCCTGGAACTGAGGGTTGTTCTCCAGCAGTTTCTGATTGCGATAGCCGAGCCACACCAGCCCGGCAATCACCACAGCTGCGATTGGAAGGATCAGAATCCGAAATCGGCGAATCGAGGAAGTCAT
>CANJZR010000026.1 GCA_947479075.1 Planctomycetaceae bacterium | reverse complement strand
GAGCCCCGCTGGCCTCCACCGATACTCCACTCAAGTTCACCCCCGAAGAAGTCCTTCAACGACACAGCTGGACGTTGAAGCAACAGCAGGCTCTGCTGCATTCGCTCGTTCTGGAAGGAGTGATTCTCTACGACAATGTGAATCACTGGTGGCTCACACCAGCTGGCCTGGAACAGGCCCGCAAAACAGTTCGGTTGCACCGCCTGTGGGAGATCTACCTGCTGGAGTCAGCCAACGCAGATCAAGGACATGTGGACCTGCATGCGGATGTCAGCGAGCACTTCCTCGACCCGGAAATGCTGGCCGAGCTCGAACGGCGACTGGCTCATCGAATTCCCGAAGATGGGGTACCAGTGAGCCCGCATGCACTGCAGACTCCATAAGTGACGATGCGGAATGCGGTCGATTAATCAGGCTTCCAGAGCTTCAGTCGTAGGCTGTTCAGCACCACCGAGACGCTGCTGAGTGACATCGCCCCAGCTGCGAAGAGCGGGGGCAGCAGCCAACCGGTCCAGGGGTATAGCACGCCCGCAGCGAGTGGCACACCGACCAGATTATACCCGAACGCAAAGAACAGGTTCTGACGAATCGTCCTCATGGTCGTCCGGGAAAGCTCCACTGCTCGTGCGACTCCCAGCAGGTCGCCATGCATCACCGTGACGTCAGCGGCTGAGATGGCAATGTCAGTTCCGGTTCCCAGAGCGAAGCCGATGTCCGCCTGCGCGAGGGCTGGGGCATCGTTAATTCCGTCGCCGACCATCCCGACCTTCGCTCCCGACAGCTGGGTCTCGCGTAGCATCTGTAATTTCTGATCGGGCAGGAGGTGAGCCGCGACTCGATCGATGCCGACTTGTCTGGCGACGGTCTGGGCGACTTCTTCGCGGTCCCCGGTCAGTAGTGCCGAGTCGATACCCAGCTGATGCAGTCGTTCGATCGCCTGCTTCGCCGAAGGTCGCACTTCATCCTGAAACTCGAAACAGGCTTGCGGAACTCCATCGACCAGCAACAGCGTTCGCGTCGCTGGAGTCGATGAAGAGGTGGATCGTGCTGCGACCTCTTCGCGGCTGAGTTCGATGCGGTGCCCTCCAATTCCGGCTGACAATCCACGCCCGGTCAGGCTGCGAAAGTCTACCGCTTGCAGAGGTACCGGAACGTCATTTTGCCTGTCGGAAAATTCCACGATCGCCCTCGACAGCGGATGTTCGGACAGCTTGGCGAGGGCCACAGCCACACCAAGCGATTCCTTCCGTGAGAGTGATCCGGTGACGGTGAGAGCGCTGACTCGCGGTTGTCCTCGTGTCAGCGTCCCGGTCTTGTCGAACGCCATCATCTTCAGCTGTCCGAGCGATTCGAGTACCGCCCCGTCGCGGATCAGCAGCCCATGTTTGGCGGCCTGCCCCATGGCGACCATCACTGCGGTCGGTGTCGCCAGTCCCAGAGCACAAGGGCAGGCGATCACGAGGACGCTGACAGCTGCGTTGATCGCCATTTCAACGCGTTGATCGGCCGGGGCGAACCACAACCATGCCATAGCGGTGAACGCCGCGATTCCGAGAATGATCGGGACGAAGATCGATGCCACTCGGTCAGCCAGCTTGGCGATGGGGGCCTTGGTCCCCTGAGCGTCTCTTACGAGGCCGACGATCTTTTGCAGGGTGGTCGCGTCTCCCACGCGATCAGCGGAGATCGTGACGCTCCCCCCATGACAAAGTGTTCCGGCCGACACGGTGGCTCCAACTCCTTTGGAGACGGGTAACGGTTCACCAGTCAGCATCGACTCCTCGAAGTCGGCCTGCCCCGTGAGAATCGTCCCATCGACGGGGACTCGACTGCCCGGCCGCAGCAGGACCACGTCGCCGCGATGGACCTCGGACAGCGGAACAGTCGACTCCTGACCATTGCGAATGATGACCGCATCAGAGGGGGCGAGTTGAATCAGTTCGTCGATGGCCGTCGAGGCCTGGCCCCGGGCTCGCTCTTCGAGCCAGCGCCCCAGCAAGACAAATGTCACGATCATGACCGCTGCATCAAAGTGCATGCTGGCGTGGTGATGATGTCCAGCTTTCCACATGTCCCAGAGACCAGCCAGGAACGCGATCCCCGAACCCAGGGCGATCAGCGTATCCATGTCACTGGACCCGTGTCGCAGTCGGGCCCACGCACCCGTAAAGAAACTCCGCCCGAATCCAAAGACCACGACAGCGGAACCGGCCACCAGTACGAACTGCCAGCCCGGAAACCGCCACGAGGTCATGCAGAGAACCATGACCAGAGCGGAGATCGCTGCACAAATGAGCCAGGGCACTGGACTGCTCAACTTCCTCGCCTGGCTCGGTGTCGTGTCACTCGCCGCGACATACCGATAGCCCAGCGATTCCAGAATCGGCTCCCATTTCGGCGAGACGGTTTTCTCGGCCAGGACAACCGTGGCTTCGCGGGTCGCGAGATTCACTCTGGCGTCGACCACTCCCGGCACCGCTTTCAGTCCGGCCTCAACACGCGAGACACAGCTGGCACAGTGCATCCCCTCGACCAGGAAGTGAGTACTCTGCCCGGTCGCCAGCGGTGGCCGCTCGGGGGATGGAGCGGGCGAATTCAGGACGGGGAGTTCATACATGGGGTGAGATTCCTGTCGCACCTTCACGCATCGGCTGGGGGCATCCGCGAGCGCGAGGCTGCCGAGGTGCCGCGAACGCCAGTGGATGCCGGTTCCCGTCACATTTCAGCAGAGCGGCGCCCCCCGTCTCTAGTCGTCGAAAGGTCGTGCCTCCCACATTACCGCACGAGAGTCACTCTCGCCATCTGTTGTTTCGGGTTGCGAGTCGGATCGGACCACGTCACGATCAGGCGCTTCGTTCACTGGTTCTGGTTGAGGGGTTTTGCTTGCGACTGTTTGTGTCCGAGTTCATCTGCGGAGGAGGCTGGAGAGAAGGAGAACGCCCAGCCAGCCTGATTCGAGAGGGAGCCGTCATGTTGCGGGCCCTGATCGAGGATCTCTTGCAGATTCCCGAGATGCATGTCGTAACGACTTGGGATCGCCGACTGCCGAGCGGACTGGGGAGCCGGCAATCACCCTCGCTCGACATTGTTCCCGTCGCTGGCCCCGACGAGGAGCACGAAGTGTTTCGCCGTCTCTGTGAGTCAGCGGATGCCTCTTACATCATCGCGCCTGAACTGAGTGACGAGCTGGCACGCCGGACTGCAGTCGCTGCTTCCTTTGAACAAAGACGGTCCCCTCAAAAGTCCCTTTCCCACCCCAGGAACCTCAACTGCTCGGTTGAGGCGATCAACCTCTGCGGCGACAAGTGGAGACTCTTCGAGCACCTCACCCGTCACGCGATTCCCACCATCCCCACCTTCCGGTTGCAAGACTGCTCAGCACACGACTCCCTCAGCTGGCCGAGGGTCCTCAAGCTCCGACTCGGTGCGGGATCACAATCGATGCAGCTGGTCTCATTGCCCGCTGAATGGGAGACGGCGATCAAGTGCTACGACAACTCCTCCCGCCACACCGAGGCGATCATTCAACCCTACATTCCGGGCCAGGCTCTCTCGGTCGGAGTCATCATCGATCGCAATCGGACGATACATCGACTCCCCGTTGCCGATCAGCTTATCGATCCCCGCAACGGGTTCGCCTACCAGGGGGGGCGTATCCCCTCACTCTGTTGGACCGGCTCGATCGATCCGCTGCTCGATAAGGTGCTACCGACGATCCAAGGGTTGTACGGGTATGTGGGAATTGATTTTCTGATCCCGGACGGGACTCCTGACTTACCGCTCCTCGTGGAGATCAATCCTCGTCTGACGACCAGTTACACTGGCTATCGGCCACTTTGTCGAGACAATCTCGCGGCGCTATGGCTGGGCGAGTCAGACCCGGTCGAGCAACTTCACTGGCGAGACGGACAGATTGAGTTTCAGGCTGGGGGAGAATGTTCATGAGCACATGCATCGGTCTCGACATCGGTGGAGCGAACATCAAGCTGTCGAACGGCGTCGATCGGACCATTGAGATTGCGTTCCCGTTATGGAAGTCACCAGAGACGCTCGCGGCAACACTCACATCACTGGGAAGCTTGCTGGCGACTTCTCCCGACACGGTCGCGTTGACGATGACGGGGGAACTGGCTGATTGCTTTCGTACGAAGGCGGACGGAGTCGAGCATATCCTGAATTCGGTCGAGGCAGCGTTTCCGTCTTCAGTGATCCGGATCTGGCAGACGGGCGCAGAGTTCTTCAATGCGGAAGAGGCCCGCGAGTTCCCGATTCTCGTCGCAGCTGCGAACTGGCACGCGCTCGCGACGTGGGCGGGGCGGGCCTGTCCACAGGGGGCGTCGTTGCTGATCGATATCGGGTCGACAACGACAGACATTATTCCCCTCAGCAATGGGTTCCCGATTCCGGAGGGAGGGACCGATCCCGCCCGACTGGTGAGCGGTGAGCTGGTCTACACCGGTGTCCGGCGTACGCCGCTGTGTGCGGTGACTCACCAGTTCGAGTTCCGTGGCCAGCTGGTTGGCGTGGCTGCCGAGTTGTTCGCGACGACGCGAGATGTGTACCAGTGGTTGGGGGATCTGCCCGAAGACCCAGAGGATGTCGACACGGCCAACAATCGACCCGCTACCCGCGAGTTCGCACGGGACCGGTTGGTCCGCATGCTGTGTGCCGATTCCGATGAAATCGACGACCGGGAAACCGACGATCTGGCCCGGCAGTGGGCCGCTGCACAGCGAGGCCAGATCCGTCACGCGATCGCGCGAGTCCTCGCTCGACTTTCTGGTTCACTGAAGATGGTGATGATTTCCGGGGAAGGAGAGTTTCTGGCCCGGCAGGTGATCGACGAGATTCCTGAACTGGCGGGTGTCGAAGTTCTCTCTCTGGCGAAGGTCCTTGGCCCCGAACATTCGGTGGGAGCGTGTGCCTATGCCGTGGCTCGACTGGCGTCGGAGCGACCGTAGTTCGGTTAACGTTTGACCGCTTTCATTCACTAGATCAATCGACTGCCGCTTCTCACTGGGATAGTCTGTCAGTCAATGGTTATTCCATCGGGACAAAGCTCATGGCAATCAAGGCTGAATGTGGCGAGTGTGGACGGGTATATCACGTTAAGGACGATCTCAATGGTAAGAAGATCCGGTGTCGAGAGTGTCAGGGAGTGATCGTTGTTCAGGCGGATCAGGAAGATGATTTGGAAGACATTTATGAGGAGCAGCTTGAGCTTCCGGTCAAGAAGTCGAAATCAAAGAAGGCAAAGCGACGCCCCAGCGGGCCGCCAATGCCCATATCCATCATTGTCGCTTTAGTTTGCCTGGTGATGATGTTCGGTCTGACGATTCTTGAGTGTTTCGGCTTGGATGAAGATGTCGACGGTGTGAAGTTGGATCGAGTGAGAGTCGCTGGTCGAACGATCGGTGTGGTGCTCCGTGGGATTATTCAGCTGGTTGTGTTTGTCGGGGTGTTTCGAGGGAAGGCGGGTGTCGTGACACCCTCAATTGCAATGGGCGTGTTTGCGGCACTTATGGCCATTGGTACATCTTTGGTGTCATGGAATCAGCCGGACGGAGATATTATTGTTGGACTTCTTGTGTTCTACGCAGTTTTGAGGGTGTTTTTTATTGTCAGTATTCTATCCCCAACGGCTGCAGACTACATGACAAACTAGGAATTGGATAAGTTGATGAAATGAGATGCTTAAGCAGGTGGGATTGAGAAGAACTTCTTTTGTGGGTTGGGACAGGATGGCGATCAAAACTGAATGCCATGAATGCGGGCGGGTCTACCACGTCAAAGATGAACTCGACGGTAAGAAGATCCGTTGCAAGGAGTGCCAAGCCGTCGTACTCGTCCAGTCGGAGTCAGAGGATGACTGGGACGAATCGGTGGACGAAGAAGAACTTCAGCCACCGATTCGTCAGTCAAAGTCGAAGAAGACCAAGCGACGATCCGGAGGGATCAGCATTCCCACTCCAATTCTGATCGCGCTGGCGTGTGTGGCCGTGATGATTGCGCTGACACTACTTGAGATTTTGGGGATTAGTGAGCGGATGGGCCCGCCGGGAGGCAATGGTGCCAGGCAAGGGGGGATGCAAGGCCGCCTGATAGGTACTTTTCTTCGATGCCTTGTTCAAGCTGCGGTATTCGTGAGTGTCTATCGAGGAAGAGCAGGCGTTGTTACGCCGTCAATTGTGATGTGTAGTGTGTCAATACTCGTCTGCTCTGGAATGGTCGTGTTGCTATGGAACATTCCGAACATTGAGTCGCTATGGTTGAAATTGATTCTGAATGTTCTGGTACGTGTAGTTTACATAGGGAGCATATTGGCTCCGACAGCGAAAGATTATTTGCGGAATTGATCTGGCGAGGATCATGTCTGGTCGACTGGTTGATTAGGTAAGCTATTTTCGACGTGATGAGACAGGTGCACGACTCGGAGTGAGCAAGTCGGCTTCGATCATGGCCATGATGACCTGCCGGGCGAGTGGTGCAGCTGCCTTGCCACCAGATCCGCCATGTTCGAGGAAGACGGCGAAGGCATAACGGGGTCGATCAGCGGGGACGTAACCCGCGAACCAGGCATGGTCTGGCTTATCGCGTCCGACTTCAGCTGTGCCGGTCTTTCCGGCGATGAGAAGGCCGGGAATCTGGGCCTTGTGCCCGGTGCCCTGGGGGCTCTCGACGGTCAGTTCCAGGCCATCGCGAATGGCTGTGAGTGTGCGCTCGGAGACAATCCGCTCGGACGCATTCGCCGGTGTACTCGCGCTCGCCAGCTGAATTGAATTCGGGGAGGCGGATTCCGACTCCGTTTGGAGCGGGGTCAGCCGGGGAACGACGGGATGTCCCCCGTTGCCGATAATCCCCATCAACCGAGCGACCTGCAGCGGGGTCACGGTCAGGTCGGCCTGGCCGATCGCGAATTGGCGAGCTGTGCCTGGGTGCCAGCGCTGGCTGCGTCCCTGTTGTGAGCGAGAGGGGATGTTGCCAGCTTCTTCACCCCCGATATCGATTCCGGTCAGTGATCCGAATCCGAGGCGCCTCGCCCAGGCTTCGATCGGTTGAGGACCGATCTTGCCAGCGAGGTCAAAGAAGTAGACGTTGCATGACTGGCTGATCGCTGATGAGAGCGTGACATCGCCGTGCCCATGTCCGAAGTGGCGATAGACGAAGCAGCGGTCGTGCTCGGGGTCTTTCAAGTAACCCTGACAATGGAAGAGTTGATCGGGGGAGAGGACTCCCTGCTCCAGACCGGCGATCGCTGTGACGATTTTAAAGATCGATCCGGGCGGGACGCTGGCTTGCGTGACGCGTGAGATGAAGGGATGGCGAGTGTCCTTCGTCCAGCGGTTCCACTGGTCTTTCGTCGGGTGCTGGCGGGCCTGCAGGTCAAAACGTGGGCTGCTCGCGGCGACCAGGGTCTCGCCGCTGCGAAGGTCGAGGACGACGACTGATCCCGCGCTGGGAATTACCAGCTCGGGCGACCCGTCCAGCGTAGCCTCGGAACTGTCTTCGAGGGGGTCGCCGTCGAGAGCCTCGTCGAGCAGTCGCTCCGCAGTACGCTGCAGCATTGAATCGAGGGAGAGCGTGACATCCGCACCGTTACGGGGAGGGCGGACGACCGACTGTTCGATGATCTCACCTGCATGATCTCGGACAACCCGCCGCAGGCCGCGTAAGCCTCGCAGCTGACTGTCATAGGCCCGTTCGATGCCACTCTCTCCATGGCGATCCCCAGCTTCCAGGGCGAGAGGATCGCCGCCCGGGAATCGCTCCTTGCGCCGGGTAATCTCAGCAGCTTCCACTGGCGATCGCAGGCCAATGACATGAGGGGCCAGATCACCGAGCGGATAGACGCGTTCGCTGGAGGAACGAATCTCGACTCCCGGAAAGCGGGACGGAAGTGCTTCAATCATCGCGATCTGGTCAAGTGCGACATCATTCAGGACTGCATGCGTTTCCAGTTCTTCCCGCAGGACAATCGGACGCGACGAAGAGCGGTCAGGGGCAGTGGAAAGTTCCTTCCACAGCCGGGTCAGCAGTGGATCACCAGAGCGGTCAGTTGCCAATGACGTCGCCTTGGCCAGGCGGCGGGCATTGACCGATTGCGACATCGCCTCGACTTTCCGCTGGATCGATTGGCGTTTGAGAGCCAGTTGATCGGGCGAGTGGTTGGTCACCTGGGCCAGTGACTGCCAGAGGGCGTCGCGTTCCTCCAGAATGAGGGCTTGTGCCGCGGCGATCTTGGCGGCGTCTTTCCGCTCACTGCGAGTGAGACGGTCGCGGGCCCGGGCCTTCAGCCAGTCGGCGTTTACGGGTTCTTCAAGCCAGCGATAGTGGACGTGAATCGAGTATCGGGGTTGATCGAAGGCGAGTACCTGGCCATCGCTCGACAGGATGCGCCCATCGGTGGCGGGAATCGATTCAAATGTCTCGGTCGTTTTGGTCCAGGCGGCCAGGAACCGATCCGGGATCAGGATCTGCAGCCAGACCAGGCGCAGAGCGATCAATAGAATCGGGGTGGCGAACGCCGCGTAGACCATCCACAGCCGCGCCCGCGGTGCGGCGTCGATCGACCACCCGGGGTCGGGTGTCGGTTCTTTCCAGGACTGGAACAGGCTGTTACGCATGGGTGGGTTCGACACAATTCGCCGCAGAACTGATCTGCGGAGCTGTGCTACTCACCTCCAAAGGTCGTCGTGAAGGTCTCGGCACCGTCGACTGAGACTTCCTGCTTGGAGGGGAAGATGCGAATCGTCTGGGCCGGGAGTTTACTGAAGGGTTCGCCGGGTCGGCGCTGGACGTTCAGGGTGGCCTTGTCCTGCCCCTTGCCCTTCAGCGTAAACATCTCCTGAGCCTGCTCGTACTCAAGAGAGTAGGCCCGCGCATAAAAATTGCGGCCTTCCATCTCGGCGTTGCCTTGTGCGAACAGTGAGGCTTTCGGTGTCTTGCCTGCTCCCTCTTCGCTCTTCAGCACAACTGTCATCTGGTCACTGCCTACCCAGACCGCGTCGCCGGCGTTCTCCCCATCTCCGGAGAGGTCGTTGTGCTTGAAACCCAGGTAGGCATTTTTGACGGGTGCATAAAGCAGCTGGGCTTCGTCTTTGACTGTGGCCCATTGTTCCTGCATGTGGCCTTCGAGAGGGCCTTTGAAGTCAATGACGACATATTCCCAAGGGTACTCGCGATTCGAATCGGCAGGTCGGTTTGATTTCGCGCTGCCGTGGGACTGAACCAGCATGCGCTGGGTGCCGGTGCGTCTCCAGTCCTCAATCTTGCCGGGCCCCTTGCCGCGAATCTGGCCGGTCGATGTGTTGCCGCTGAATTCATGCAGCCCGGCCTTCAGGATCTCGACCAGCTCGCGCTTGGGATCGTACTGATACATCTCGACCGAGACTCTGTCCTTGCATTCCAGGGTCTCGATCGCCATGCCAGCTGTATCGGGACGGTCGGCACTGAAGTCGATACGCTTGTTGAGAATTGCTGTCATCTGCTCGGCTTTGACCAGGTTGTCGAGCAGTGAGGCTTTGACGCTTTCCAGGAACGTGGCCCGCTGGCCATCGAAGGTGATCTTCTCCATGCAAGCCACGGTAGCAATCACCGGGCTGCTAAGGCGGTTGCCCCTGAAGTCACGATCGACGGGGAATCGCAGCACGCCCTGGCCCGGGATCGTGATCAGGTTCTTCTCGCGGTCGATGATGACCCGCGGACCTTCAATGGCAAAGTCGCCGAATTTACAGACGACCGGCTCGCGGATCTTGCCTTGGTCATTGATGACTCCCCGGAGTGTCAGGGTCTGCCGCGTGCCCCCTTCGTTGATCGCCGTGAACTCTCGAGCGGTCACGCGGATCGCCTGCTGATCGTAGGGGATCTCCTCGCCTCCGTTGTTCGGGGCCGAGCGGAACAGCTGGACTCCCTCAAAGCCGCGCAGCTCGCGGATGTCCGCTTTTCTGGTGGAGGTGTCGAACGTCGCCTTGCCGGTCAGGCGGGCACATTCAAAGACAATGGGCTCGCCTTCCAGCAGCGACGGTGAGGAGTTCCCTTCGCCGGCACCCGCTTCGGACTCTCCCTGAAGGATCGGGATGACCTGCCCGGGATCGACAGTGATGTCGACCTGATCGATGCGTCGACCAATGACCCCGTTCGCAAAGAATGCGACATTGCCAATCGCCTGAATGCGACGGACTGGGACCTGGTCGGGGTCGAAGCCCTTCTTCGGGGGCTGCTTCACGGTGTTCGAAGCGATCTTGATGGTGTCGATATTATCCAGCAAAGGCATTAAGGCCTTGAGGATTTGAGCCGAGAAGGCCATTTCATCGAGATGCCGTACGGAAGCGTCCCCGCGAATGGTCAGTTCCGTCCATTGTGCCTGGGGATTGGGCACGAGATCGATTCGATCTTTCCAGTGAGAGGTGATATCGGGCGGACCTTCGCTTTGCCCATCGATCCGATGAATGAACTGTCCGGGGCCGATCCCCGAGAGCTGCTCCAGCTTCCGATCGATCGTGTGGCGAATCTCGATCATGGGAGCTTCAAACTTCTGCATCTGCCCCCGGACCTCACGCCAGACATTGACTCGTTCGGGGTCAGTCAGCGTGAGTAGCCGTCTTGGGGCGTCGTACTGCATGTCATTGAATTCGCATTCGACACCCTGTGTGGGGGAACGGAGGATGCCTCGCTCATTCGTGACACGATTGGATGAAGCCCGGATACTTTTTAGTTCGAGCTGAGAAAGCATGGAGGTGGAAGAATCCCCAGCGGTTGAGGCCCCCACGGTTACGGGCTGGTCGGGCTCATCCGATTTGACCAGCTGAATCGGGGGTGTCTGTGTTTCGGTCTCGATGGCCTTGTTTCCGAAAATCAGAGCGAGCAGATAACACTCAATTTCGTCTCGCCCCTGATTACCCTGTGGTCGGCTGACGAGAACATTCTCTCGGAAGCTGAGGATCTTTTCGGCGATGTCGAACTGGCAGGGACCTTCGCTGGTGACTCTCGTTTTGGAGGGGGATCGTTGCGAGTCGGAGACCAGATCGATGACGACACGCCCCGAGAGCCGGACAAACTTCGGCATCTGAGTGACGCTGGGCATGTCATTGCCCATCGAGCGACCAGGGTCAGGGGACAGGGCGACCATAAACCCGGATGCGGAGGTGCCCCGCACTTCCACCTGCTGGCCATCTTTCGGCGGGCCATAACGGAAATGGATCGGCAGGTCGCTGTAGATCTCGGCGTTGTCTTCGTTGAACGTGAACGTGTGACCCTCAACCACCAGCCCATTGGGGCCGGTCACGCGCACTTGCCCTTCCAGAGCTGCTGAAACGATCCGTCCTGCATCACCTCCGGTCAGACCGATCGAACTCTCATCCTTGGAGTTCTCACCCAGGAAGTGGTTCTCGAAGCGGATTCGAGCTGACTCCGCCACGACAGTGAGTGGGTGTTCATCGGGGTTCCTGGGATCCTTCCAGATCATCGCGAACGGCTTCATGCGAATCGCGTCGCCTTGAGTGGAGTCGTTCGATTCGCCGCTCGGTTGGCTCAGGAACTCCATCGTATGCGAGTAGATGAACGAGTTTTCCGACCGCTGCCAGCACTTCGCAGCTGTCTTGATCCACTCTTCGTCAGGCAACCAGTTTTCCGCAGCCGTGGTCGACACACTGGAAGCAGGGGGGGCTGTTGAGGCGACCGGTCGTGGGCGTTTGGGAAGTTCGACAGCACGTGTCAACGGGCTCGTCACCAGCGCGTAGATTTGCAGGACCGCAAACAGGCCCAGGCAGATCGCACAGGAGAAGAGGAGGCGTCGCATAAAGTCGAGGTCACCGAAGTGGCTGTCACGAGACAGAGTGGGTTGGAATTGGAAGGAGGGGCCACGCGATCCGAGCCTGGCCGAGCTACTGAGTCGGCAACCAGCCGATGACATCCGTGATGTCGATCATGCCCACGGGGGCTCCCCGCTCGTTGACGACCGGGATCTCGCTGATCTTTCGCTCGGACAGGATGGCCACGACATCGGAGAACATGGCTGTGGTCGGCAGTGTGACGGGACTGGTTGTCATTACATCGCGGATTGGGTGGTCGAGTGACTCGTCACGGCGCTGTTCCATCAGGCGCGCCAAGTCGCTGTCGGTGAAGAGTCCGGCCAGTGTGCCGTCTTCGTCCAGCAGAAGCACTGCACCCGATCGACGCCCCGGAACGGGACTGGACACGAAGACCTCGCGTACGGATTGGCTGGCTTGAGCCTGTCGCAGGGACGAGAGGGGACGCATGATTTCGGTGACCGATTTGAGACGGCGTCCGAGGCTGCCTGCAGGATGAAATACGGCGAATTGTTGAGGTGAGAAGCCACGCTGGCGCGCGACAACAAGAGCGAGTGCATCTCCTACCGCCAGCATGGCTGTGGTGCTGGTCGTCGGAGCCAGTCCCCACGGGCAGGCTTCCTGCAGGCGACCCAGCAGGATGCGGATATCGGCATGTAGTCCAAGTGTGCTGCGTTCCGAGCCCGTGATGGCGATGATCGGGACACCCATCCGCTTCACGGTGGGCAGCAGGGCGGAGATCTCCTCCGTTTCGCCACTATTGGAAAGGGCGAGCAGGATGTCCTGCGGATGAATACAACCGAGGTCTCCGTGGACAGCTTCGGCCGGGTGCAGAAAATGGGCACGCGTCCCCGTTGAGGAGAGAGTCGCTGTCAGCTTCTGGCCAATCAGGCCCGCTTTACCCATGCCACAGACGATCACGCTCCCGGTACACGTCAGCAGCGAATCGACCGCCTCGCAAAAACCGGAATCGAGTCGGCGTGCGACATCGCTCAGCGCATTCGACTCCAGCTTCAAGATCTCCCGGGCTTCCCGGAGTTGATCGAACTGGGTGTACGGGATGAGATGCTCGACCGATGACATGACCGCTCATCCTTGAGACGGATGGGGTTCGGTGAATCCCCCATCAAAGGCTTCCATCCAGCGCTCGCATCGAGCGTGTGGTCCTGACTCGACTATGATCCATCATTGCCGAGAACCGGGCGGGGAGTTTACCCCGGATTGTCGAAGAGGGTCAACGTGCGAATCGCCGAGCAGATTGGTGCTGATGACCGATCATCGACTCGCATCCCACGGCGATAACGCCAGCGTGACAAGCCGTTTGAACCTGCTACGAAATGCCAGCGGGGGTGCCGTGGTGCGATCTCGCGCAAACGGCATCCCCGCAGTAGTGAAAATGGCGTAAGCGTATTTCTCAAAATGATTTGAGTCGAAAGGTGGTTCGTGCTTGTGATCGCTGGACCAGAACCGGTGGCAACAACGCTCCCGGTATAAGAATGCCTTATCCGGGGCGGCGTCACTGGGGTGGCTGGCAGCGGCTCGGGACGCCTCAATCTAAGCCGCTGCCTGTTCCACTTCCGAACCGGGCGGCGGGTAGCCGTATCGATCGAACGCGAACTTCAGGCGTTCATAGATTTGACGCATCCTCTCAGGATCGTCGTTGAATTTGTTCTTCTTGTACTCACGCAGGGAAGCCAGCTGGGGTACCAGGGCCTCCCGCAGATTGTTGAATCCGGAGATGTTCAGATTCTGATAGAGCTTCTGCATCTCGCCGAGCGGGTCAGCCTCCAGCTGTTCGTAGCAGATCTCGTGCAGGTTACCCTTGGGGATCAGGACCTTGTCGCGTTCGTAGAGCCGAAAACAATCTTCGTAGCTCTTGAGCACTTCTTCCGACATATCTTCCTGCTGAGCGAGACCGAGGGCGTTTTCCTCGAAAATCGTCTTCCGGAAGTGGACGCTCGATTTAAAGCACACATACGGATTGCGGTAGATGTAAACGAACTTGGCGTTCGGGAACATCTCCAGCAACAGCTTCGTGCGGAATGTGTGTGAAGGGGACTTCAGCACGACAGGCTTGCCGGTCTTGAGCGTGACCTTCTTCATGAGGAGGGTCAGCGCATCCTTCCACTCCTGCAGCTCTTCGGGGTTCAGGCCACTCTGCACATCGAAAAAGCGGTCGATCTTACGTGGCTGGTGCTGGAACAGAGGCAGGAGATAGGGCGAGTATCCCGTCATGACACAGAGTGCGAACTCATCTTCCTGGGGGAAGGTGAAGTCGATGCTCACATTGTCCATCGGGCGTGTTTTGGGCAGGAATGGTGCGGCGATCTTCTTTCCGAACCATTCCGTCGTCAGACAGTGCCAGGGAAACATCGTCTGGTAGAGCGTGACAAAACTGAACTGTGGGTCCGAGGTAATCAGATTGTGCAGCAGCGTTGATCCGCTGCGCCAGTGTCCCAGCACGAAGACGGGCGGCTGATCGATCTTCGTTTCTCGCAGCTTCTTCGCGTAGCGAATGTCTTCAATCAGTGACATGACCGAGTTGTAAACGGCCATTCCCGGGAGCAGAGCCAGCCGCGACCAGCGAGAGGGGTGGATCTCAGCCCCCTGGCCAGCAATCTTGAACATGGTCGACATCTTCAGGCCGAGCCAGAGAGTAAACGGACCCTGACTTGATTTTTTAGGAGCGGATTCGCCCTTTGGTGTTTCAGTATTTGCAGGCATAGATTGACACGCCGGATTGGAGGAAATGCTGACACCTTCCTCGGTCAGCATCGACCTCTGAACAGTTCCTCTGAATGAATCAACGTGATTCCACCCCTCTTGAATTGAAATGTTCCCTTCCGTCATTCGTTTGTACCAAATGATCTGAACAACTCAGGGTCCCGAAGTTTGTCGATTTCGTCAAGTCTGCGGTCCAAACTCCATCTCTTGCTCGCAATCAGGCAAATGACCCTAAACCTTGTGATTCCAAAGACATTTCGCCGGACCGATCTTGTTCAACTCGGGCTTCGGGCAATGTTCCCCTGCCTCCCAACT
>CANJZR010000025.1 GCA_947479075.1 Planctomycetaceae bacterium | reverse complement strand
GAGGTTGTTCTTGGCTTCGAGCCGAATTTGCAGCAACTCTCCCGCATCTGTCACACCCACGACGGTCCTGTCATCCACTGACAATACCTGGGTCCATTTCGGAGGAGCCTCACCACTGGGGAACAGGAAGTCCTGAATGACATTCTCCCCCTGCCCCGTACGAGCCACATGCATCCGCCCCGCCAGTGGAACAACAATGCGTTTCCCCAGTCGGGCTGGCGCCGCTTGCGGACTGGCCGGAAGTGTTCCCTGCCGCTCGATCTGTCCCAAACGATTGAGCACCCAGATCCGAGGCTCAGGGTCTCCACTCACGACCGCGACCTGCGCATCGGGCAGTGGACAGGCCATGATGGGCTGTGAGGTCTCTCGATTAATCGGCAGCAGGTCAGGCTTTTGGGCCTGAAAGCCCGGCTGCATCAATTCCGCAGCCGACACACGAAAGGGAGCCCCACTTTCACTGACCGCAAGCAGAGCAGGTGTCTCTCCCGCGAGTGAGGACACGGCGATGATTCTAGCCCCAGCCACCAGCTGCCACGTGCTGGTCAGAGTGTCTCGCTCCGTTTGCGTCAACGTCACCGCATCAGTAAACGGTCGGCGGCGGGCATTGAACAGCAATACCCCCTGATGCTGATTGGGCTGTGACGAGAGACCAATGGCTTCCACTTTCGGATCAACCTGAATCGCATTGGCCGTCAGCTGCAGACGACGCAAAGCACTGCTCGACATCCACACCTGCTTCTCAGGCCCGGTGGTCAGATAGATCGAGCTGCCAGTAGCTCCCTGGACCTGATACGTCGGCCCAGTCGTCAGAGCCGGTTCCCCAACGGTATTCGACACGCTGAATGCGGAGACTCGTTCGATCGTCGACGGCACGAACAGATCGCTGCCGCGAATCACCGATTCATCGACCACCATTCCGGTGATCTGGCCCGACCCCACTTCCACCAGCGACGGCTTATTACCATCCAGCTTGATGAGATGGAGCGTGGAGCTGTTCTCGGAGTGGTTCTCGACAAAGGCCACATACTCCGCCACGGAGATGAGAGGGGCCGCCACCGACTGCGACTTTTGAGCAAAGTACGAAACCGCAGAGCATTCGAGGGGGCTCTGCGTCACGGTATAGATCACATCCTGATCGCCCACGACGACCAGGTGGCTTTCATCGGATGGTTCCTGACCAGGAGCTGCGGCCTGTCGAATGATCGCCGGCCCACTGATGGGCTGAGAAAACTTGAGTGTGCTCAGAATCGTCCCGGCATCCAGGTCCAGCTTCATGAGCATGCCCCCCACGGTCGAGACGTAGACCTTACCTTCATCGATCAGTGGCTTGCCTGCCACGCGATCTCCCAGAGACTGACGCCAGACCAGTTCTCCTGTGTTCCGCTTAATCCGCACGATCTCGTCGTGATCCGAGTCGTAGCAAATCAGACTCGGCATCTTGTCCTCTTCCACGGGAAAGAACGCCGGATCACTACCCACCACACGACGCCAGACGGGCAATCCGGTCATCGTATCGACGCCATACAGACAGTCCTTGCTCAGAACCCATACCACTTCATTCACGCTGACCTGATCGGTGCCTGATCGAGCATGAAACATCAGCGTCCGAGGGGCGGGCAACGTCACCGGCCACTCCTCGACCACAGCCTGAGTATTGGGCGACGTCGCCTCCACGAGCGAACGCTCGACCTCCATGGTGTTTTTCAGCATGTCGCGAAACGTGCTGTTATTGGCGAAATCAGGGTATCTCGCCAGCAATTCGCGGCGCAGACGAAGAGCCTCCATCGGCTGCTTATTGGTGTTGGCCTGGGTGATGGCAGCAGTGCCTTCTGCATTGAACCTCGATTTGTCGATCAGCAGTTTTGAGGCCCGCATCGCGTCTTTAATCAGGCCAATTTTCTCCGTCGGCTGGGCATCCTTCGGACTGTAGTTCGTAAAGAGCGTGATCGCCTCCGTGGCAGTTGCCAGGAGGCCCTCGCCGACATCGGGTGCCTTCTTGCCAGCCAGTTGTGCGGCTCCCAGTGCCGCGTTCCCCGCACGGGTCGCGATCTCGGGACGCATCGATTCAAAGAGCTTGTGATCCGCATTCAGGTTCACGAAATCACGAATCGCCTGAATGCCCTCCGCATATTGAGACGCGCCACCACCGATCTTCTGATCGATCTTGGCCAGACCAATCAGCAACTCGGCTTCCGCAGCGTTGACATCCTTTGGAAATATCAGGAGGAACTCTCGCAGTGCCTCTTCTCCCTGTTGATACTTCCCCTCATTCAGAAGGCCCTTGGCCATTTCAAATTCGGTCCCGGCAATTCGTCGGAAGGCCGTGAAATAGAAGGCACAGCCCGCCACGATGAGCAGAGCGCAGATCCCCGCCAGCCCCAGTACGACCGGCGACTTGAGCGGATCCTGCTCGCCAGGTCGCTTAGGAGCGGTCAGCACCACTTCCTTCAAACGGGAAGTCAGCTTCGACTTCCCGGATTCGCTCGGAGAGTCACCATCCAGTTCAGCGGAATCGACTTCATCGAGCGATTCATCAACAGGTCCTGGGCGAGGCTTGGAACTCGGTCTGACCGGGGCCTCCTCCTCTTCGTCTTCCACAACGTCAAAGAGCTCGTCCGCGTCCGCTTTCTTCTTTCCCCTGCCGGCCTCGCTCTTCTTGCTGTCCATCGCCAATAACTCAAGGCTTTGCATCAAGTCCTCGTCCGAACGAGGGGCGATCGGCACCGGTTTTTTAGGTGGAGAGGAGCCCTTCTGCTGCTTCTCCGTCTGCCGAGCCGACTGAATTTCTTCCTCGGATGTCGGCTTGATGCCTATCGATTCCGCCGGGGAATCCTCAACCGTCAGCCCCCCATGAAACCGGACATCAACCGTCCCGAACCGCAGAGTGTCCCCCGACTTCAACACAGCCCGCTGCACGGGCGTTCCATTCACGTCGATCGGTGCCGTCCCCGCAGCCACTGCCTCCCAGTTGTCTTTGTTCCAGGAGATCCGGCAATGGAGAATTTCCACGCCTTTCTCATCGATCCGCAGATCGTTGGAGGAATGGCTGCCGATGGTCATCGGTTGCCGCTTGTAGAGATCCCGTCGCTCCACATCGCCGGTCAGGTGGATGATTTCCAGGAGAGCCATAACTGTGCGATCTTCCGTTGTGTGGTCCGCGGGGGACGTCTCTATTCTGCTTGACTGTGATTCCGGGCGAGCCCACTCCACAACCGGCCCGTGCGACAATCAATCGCTCACTCATCCTGGCGAGAGGTCTTCCGAATGTTGGTCATGCCAGCTGAAATCCCCGCATCGATCACCTGAATGATCGATCCGTGCTTGGCGTTGTAATCCGCTTCGATCAACAGTTGAGTCTTCTGTTCCGACGCCATCTTGGATGTCAGAGTTTCGACCAGTGCGCTCGGTGACTCGATCGGCACGTCATCCACGAGCATGGCCCCTTCCGCGTCGATGTTGACGACGACCGACTGATCCTGAAGCTCTTCGACCTGCATCTGCACCGTTCCCGTGTCGTCGTTAGGTTCGGGAGGAGAGGTCTGCAGCGACTTCTGGGTCACAAAGGACGCGGTGATCATGAAGAAGATCAACAGCTGAAACGTCACGTCGACCATCGGCGTCATGTCGAGGCCGTCATTCGCGATTCGCGATTCGCGGACGCCTCGAGGGGCATCCTCCTCCGGCTCCTCATCGGCCCACAAGCTCTCTGGTGAGGGGGCCCGTACAGGGACAGGCTTGGGTGATACGGGTTTTGACTCTGCGGGCGTAACCGCTGGCGGGGCCGGAGGCGCGACCACGGGAGCACGGACCGCTGGTGGCTTCGCCGCCGGCGGCGGTGTCGGAACGGACGGTGGTACGGGCGCGGGGGGTACTGGTTTTGGTGGGGATGGGGATGGAGCAACCGATGGCGATGTTGCCTTCGGTGGCGATGACGGTGCAGCCGTTGCCCGTTGAGTGGGGGCAGCTGCTGGTGGATTGGAGGCAGCGGGAGCTGGCTTGGTTTCCGGAGTCCGGGGAGCAGAAGTCGGCGCTGCTGCAGCGGGGCGTGTCCCCGCTGCTGGTGGAGCGGGTCGGGCGGCCTGCGTATCCAGCTGCTTCGTCACGGCCGCTTCCGGCACCCGAATCGGCTCCGTACAGGCAGGGCAATTCACCGTCGCACCCATTTTGCGACTGGAGATGCTCAGCAGCTGCCTGCAATGAGGGCATCGGAACTGGATCGGCATACGAAATCCTTATTCAGGAACAGTCACCACGAACTCGTTCGCTTACTTCTTCACCAGCACACCCGTGAAGTACCGCAGCTCCTCTTCTGACGCTTCCGAAGCTGCCAGCGCCACCTCCTCCACAAACCCCGAGGGCACTTCCGTGTCCGACAGAATGATCACGTTCCGCTTCTCGCGCATGACCCCCTCTCGAACGTAGTTCGTCACATCGGTCAGAGAGGCGGGACCATTCTCTTTCTTCCCGTTCGACAGGTAGACCTGCGGATCGCCTTCGCTCTTGAAAATCGTCAACACCACTGATTCCTTGCTGTTGACCGGGATATCGTGCCGAGCCTTGGGCAATTCCACCGTTGTGGTTTTGGAAGCGTTGTTCGTCAGGATGAAGAAAATCAAAAGCAGGAACGTCACGTCGATCATCGGCGTGATGTCCATTTCTGTTTCTTCGACAATCTTCCGTCGCTTCACGGCATTTCCCCCTTAGAGCAGTCCAACGTTGACCGGCCTCAGGCCATCGCGTCCTGCAACTCCTGGAAGAAATCGTTCAACTGCTCTGCCGTTGCATCCGTCAACCGGCTCAGTCTGGTCTGAATCATCCCCGCCAGAATCGTCAGCGGAATCGCGATCACCAGTCCGTCAGCTGTCGTATAGAGTGCAAGTGAAATATCGCCGGCCAGTGCCTGAGGATCGGCTCCCCCACCCGTTGCGCTCGACAGCTTGCCGAACGCGAGCACCATTCCTGTCACCGTTCCGAGCAACCCAAGCATCGGAGCGGTCTTGATCATCGCGATGATCCACGAGTAGCGATATTCCATCTCGGCCAGCATCTCGCGCTCGTACTTCTCCTCGACGAACTGCCGACACTTCGCTAGGCCACGATCCCGTCGAGTCATCGCCAGCATCACGAGTTGCGGAAAGGCCTTCGACCAATACCGCGGAGTGTCACATAGTGCCGTGACCCCATCAAAGTCCTTGTTCTGGATGAGTTCGCGAAGCTGTTCCATAAACTCGGCGGACAACTTGGGTGACATTCGCTTCTGCATCACTTTGCGCCATAGAACAATGACGCAGTAGACCCCGTAAAGAGCACACGCGAGCAGCGCCAGGTAACAGCCGGGGCCGGAGATATCCAGCAACCACAAGATCAAACGATCTGTATCCATTCCACTTCTCCACTGCCAATCATGGCGTTGTTGACGGCGTTCTGCCGATGCATCACTTGAGGTATGTCTGACGAGTGACCTGGAACTCGAACCCGCTGCCCTTGGTGTTCACCACGAAGTACGTGCGGCGGATCTCTCGCAGATTCCGCTTCGCATAATTCGTTTCCAGCGTAACCAGCAGCTGCTCTGTCTGTGCGGGGTAGAAATGAAAGATCACGTTCTTGCCGATCGATATGCCCGCTTTTTGAAAGAGCTTTTCGTCGGCTTTCCGGCGCTCGCCCGAGTCCCATTTCATATAGAGACGCTTCTCGTCTTTTCCGGAGGTGCCATAACGCACCTTCGGCGTCCCTGACACGCCAGAGATATAGGCCAGACGCCCATCCGGCATGATCGCTCCCAGCTCAATTCCAAAGAAATCGAGCTGCCGCGCGTACTCCGTGAGCGACGAGCCATCGGCAAACCGGATGAACCATCGCAGCTCCGCAGCCACGCCGCCCCCGTTCCCCGGCCCAAATCCCAGCGGACGCTTCCCGGTCCCTTTGGCCGACCCGTTGAGCTCGGCGTTTTCTGTCTGTTCGACCTGAATCTCCTGCAACCGCACAGCCGCCTTGTCAGCGACCTCGGTCAGCATGGTGATCTCTTCTTTGACTTCTTCCTGCTGCTGGATCTCGGTCGTCGTCTCTTCCGGAGTTTCGATATCGAGCGTTTCGTTCGGGTCACCGTCCTCGACACCCCCCCCGATTCGCACCAGCTCCATGGGAACCAGATCGGGCAATGCGGGTGGTCGAGTCGACCAGAACAGACTGAACGCCCAGATCACCCCGCAAACCACGGCGATCGAAAACGCCATCAGACTCGAGCTGATGATGTCGTACTTACTGAACTTCAGAAATGGCTGCGGTTTGCTTTGCTCGGGCGTCGTCGGCCGAGTTGCGGGAGGCGGTTGAATCGCTGCCATAGCTCACTCGGAGGGAGAACGTCGCACAAGTGGAGTCTGGTGGGCTCCGGCACTCTGTCTGGAGACAGTCATGTCGTAGTGTCACAAAACCCGACCCGTCATGCTATTGCTGGCCCAGTCGAGTGTCAACGAGCGATAAATTTTCATTTAGATTGAATCCCACTGAACAAATTCGAGCCTCTCGGACCATCGATTGTTTCGTTCACATCGCCTTGCCATCATACCACCAGTACAGCGAACTCGCTGTGGTTGAGTCACACCGTCCTTCTATCAGCGTCGTGTCATGCCTGTTCGTTACGCCATCATCGGAGCCGGCGCCGTCTCCGATTACCACCATGTCCCGGGAATCCGTCTCGATAAGCGATCCGAACTCGTGGCGATCTGCGACCCCAACGAACAGCTGCTCCAGCAGCGGGTCAAGGACTGGGGCATCTCCAAGATCACGACAAAGTACGAAGACATCGCCAACGACCCCGATGTCGATGCGGTGATCATCGCCACGCCGAACTTCACACATCATGAGATTGTGCTCGCCTGTGCCAAGGGCGGTAAGCACATGATGTGCGAGAAGCCACTGGGGTTGGACTTCGCCCAGTCGGCAGAGATGTACCGTGCAGCCCGCGACAACAACCTCAAGCACATGACGGCTTTCACCTACCGCTTTGCTCCGTCGATGCGGTACCTGCGCCACCTCGTGAAGACCGGGGCACTCGGCGATATCCGTCACTTCCGCAGCCAGCGGTTCCTCGACTGGCCCGAGACCAGCTGGGGCTGGCGGCAGTACAAGCACCTGGCTGGGGCGGGCGATCTGTTCGACATGACGATCCATCGCATCGACTTCGCGATGGACCTGTGCGGGCCAATCGACTCGATCTGCGGTGCAGTGGCCACCTTCTGTCCGCGTGACAAGACAGCGGACGGCAAGTCCTGCGAACCGTCCAACGTCGATGACTGGTCAGCTCTGATCGGCCGCTTCTCCAATGGAGCAGTCGGCGTGTGGGAAGGCACCACCCTTGCCAAGGGACACCACAACAACGGCTTCGGCTGGGAGTGGGCCGAAATCAATGGGTCCGAGGGCTCAGCCGTCTATCGCCTGACCGAACCTAACACGATCCTGATGGGCAAATACGGCGGGACGATGGAAACCGTCCCCGTCCCGCGGGAGTTCCTCGTCATCCCCGGCAGCCCGCGTAACCCCGATGAAGGTAACCCGAGTACCGTCTTCCGCTACGACCTGGTCTACGAGCTCACCTCAGCCATCGTCGAAGACCGTCCCGCAATTCCCGGCTTCGATCACGGAGCCATCGCCCAGGGCGTCGCCGATGCCGTGCTGGAATCCGCCGAGAAGAAGACCTGGGTCGATGTGAATCACCAACTCGGGTGAGAATACACGAACACCCGCCCTGAGCTCCTTCGGCCCCAACGGGGCATAACTCGACAGCCCAGGGCGGCAGCCCTGGGAACTCTTTACGGTGAGCCAGTCGAACGCAAAGCAAGTTGTCGAGTACATTGAGAATCAGGACGAGCACCATCGTCAACGAACGTTTCAAGACGAGCTGCGAATTCTTTTGCAGAAGCACGAAATCGAATGGGACGAGAAGTATGTTTGGGACTAAATGGGTGACAGCCCGTTGGGCCTTACGTGAGCGGTAATGGACTTCATGCCCCCAGGGCTGCCGCCTTGGGCTTTCGAGTCTGACCCCTTCGGGGCAAAGAGTTCATGCTGATGTGGCATGTCCTCTCATTCATCTTCAGTCGAGATTCCTTTCATGAACCGTCGTCGCATTGGCCAAACTGATCTCTGGGTCTCGCCCGTCGCCATGGGGTGCTGGCCCATCGCCGGCATCACCAGCATTGATGTCACCGAAGCCCACAGCCTCGCCACGATTCAAGCGGCCCTCGATGCGGGGATCAACTTCTTCGACACCGCCTACTGTTACGGCCACCATGGCGAGAGCGAGCAGATGGTCGGTCGCGTACTCCGTCCGCATCGCAAAGAGGTCGTCATCGCCACCAAGTGCGGCATCGGCTGGGGCACAGACCTGAAACAGCTCAAGGACGCCCGCCCCGTAACAATTCGTCGTCAATGCGATGAGAGCCTGCAGCGGCTGGGGATCGAAGTCATCGATCTCTACTATCTGCACGCCCCCGATCCGGCCACGCCCATCGCCGACTCTGCGGGTGCTCTGCGCGAACTTCTCGACGCGGGCAAGGTCCGGGCTGTCGGTGTCTCGAACTTCTCCAAGATCGAACAGTACGAGGCCTTCCACGCTGTCTGTCCCATCTCCGCCGATCAGCCGCACTACAACATGCTGCAGCGCGAGATCGAAACCGAACAGCTTCCCTGGTGCGTGAAGCACAACGTCTCTGTCATGGTTTACTGGCCACTGATGAAAGGGTTCCTTGCGGGCAAACTTCCCCGCGATCACGTCTGGGATCCCAAGGACGGTCGCCAGAAGTACCCGGTCTTCCAAGGTGACCAGTGGACGAAGACCCACGACTTCCTCGACAAGCTGCGCCCCATCGCCGTCCGCCACAATCGCTCGCTGGCCGAACTCGTCACCGCCTGGACCATCCAGCGTCCCGGCATCACCGTCGCCCTCTGCGGAGCCAAACGCCCGGACCAGATCCAGGAGTCCGCTGCTGCGATGAGCCTAGAGCTCACCCCCCAGGACCTTGCTGACATCGATCAGGCCATCCGCGAACGCGGGGAAGTCCAATCCCGTGCCGCCGTGACCTGAGCGACACTGGCGTAAGACCACCGCATGGGAGGGCGATGCTCCTGCTGAGCCGCGAACAAGGTGGACGATGTTTTGACCTTGCGGCTCAGCAGGAGCTTCGCCCTCCCGCAAGAGTGCCGATTTGCACACTCGATCCATTAACAAGGCCACTGGGTTCTTCTTTTCCCCAGCTGCCAAGTACACTTCATGAAGTGACGATTCCCTGATTGCTTCGACAATCTGAAGTCGTGGGAACCGTTGCAACACTGACCGACGCTCCATGGAGATCGCACCGTGACTAGAACATCCTCCCCTTCGTGTCTCCGTGCCTCCGTGGTCATCCCCTACGCGTTCATCCTCATCGGCACCTTCACGACATTGCTCGGCACGAATGCCCAGGCCCAGGACGCCGCGAAGCTCGACTCCACCTACAAATCAGACATCCAGCCGCTGCTGAAGAAGCACTGTTACGACTGCCACTCCGGTGACACTCTCGAAGCCGAGATCGATCTCGGCGCGGCAACGAACCTCGAACACATCCGCAAACACTCGAAGGTCTGGATCAAGGTCAGCGAGATGCTCCACAGCGAGCAGATGCCGCCCAAGGACTCCGAACCGCTCGCCCCAGTTGACCGGGCCAAGCTCATCGAGTGGGTCCAAACCGTCTTGAAGATCGAGGCAGCTGCTCACGCGGGCGACCCCGGTCCCGTTGTGCTGCGTCGACTGAGCAACGCCGAATACACCTACACGCTGCGGGACCTGACTGGGATCGAGAGCCTCGAACCGGCGAAGGAATTCCCGGTCGACAGCGCCTCCGGAGAAGGGTTCACGAACGTCGGTAACTCGCTCGTGATGTCCCCTTCGATGCTGACCAAGTATCTCGACTCGGCCAAGGATGTCGCCGCGCATGCCGTCCTGCTGCCAGACGGAATCCGCTTCTCGCCGAACCAGACACGGCGAGACTGGACGAACGAACGACTCACGCGGATTCGCGACATCTATCGCAACTACAGCGGCTCCGGTAGCGGAACCTCCGTCAGTGTGCAGGAGATCCAGGTCAACACCAATCAGGAAGGCCGCCTCCCCGTCGATCGCTATCTGCTGGCCACACTTGAAGAGCGCGATGCGTTGACCGCTAAGACCAAGACCATCGAGACAGTCGCCGCCGCACGCAGCCTCAGCCCGAAGTACCTTGGTCTCCTTTGGGAGATGCTGACCACTCCCGATGCAGAGCCGAAATCACTCCTGCTGGCTCCCATCCGTGAACGCTGGAAGACCGCCACACCGGATCAAGTCCCCCAGCTGATGGAACTCATCAGCCCGTGGCAAAATGCCCTCTGGAAGTTCAACTCTGTCGGCCAGATCGGCCTGCATCCCGACATCAGTGCGTGGCAAGTGCCCGCCAGTCCGCTCGTGACGCGACAGGATTTCCGGGTCAAACTCCCCGCCGCTGATGCGAACGGCGAGGTGGTGGTCACACTGGTGTCCGATGACGCGGGTGATGGCACAGCCCACGATCAGGTTCTGTGGGAGCGTCCGCGAATCGTGGCCCCCGGACGGCCCGACCTGCTGATCAAGGATGTGGCTCGTGTCTCGGCAGAACTGGCCACCAATCGGACCCGCCACTTTGCTCAGGCGGCCCGCTGCCTTGCCGCAGCTGCGGAAGCGGGACAATCGACAACCGCAGTGGATATCAAACCACTGGCTGCTAAATATGAAGTCGACGAAGACTCCCTCGCCGCCTGGCTCGACTACCTCGGGATTGGAACGGAAGGCGACGTCTCGCTCGGTTACCTGCTCAATCGCAAGCAGGAGAAGGTCGACGCCTACGACTTCGTGAAGGGCTGGGTCGGTGACGATGCTTTGAGCGTCATCGCAAACTCTTCCGACCAGCATGTCCGGATCCCCGGCAACATGAAACCGCACGGCATTGCCGTCCACCCGTCGCCGACATTGTCGATCGCCGTCGGTTGGCGCAGCCCGATCGCAACAACTCTCAAGATCAACGGAGCAGTCCAGCACGCCCACCCCGAATGTGGCAACGGCATTGTCTGGACGCTGGAACTGCGACGAGGCAACACGCGGCAACGTCTCGACGGCGGTATCACTCATGGGGCTGCTGTGAAGCCAGTCGGCCCGCTCGAATCGATCGCCGTTCGTGCTGGAGATGTGATCGCACTTGTCATTAGCCCCCGAGACGGAAATCACTCCTGCGATCTGACAGCCATCGACCTGACGCTCAGTGACGGCAAGTCCACCTGGGACATGGCCAAGGACTTGTCACCCGACCTTCTGGCGGCGAACCCGCATGCCGATGGCCAGGGGAACCCCGGTGTCTGGAACATCTATTCCGAACCCGTTTCGGGAGGTGCCGGACACGCCATCCCCGGTGGCTCACTGATCGCCAAGTGGCAATCCACCAGCAATGCTGAAGAGAAAATGACTCTCGCGACCGAGGTCCAGAACCTGCTCCTCAGCGATCCCGATGACCTGGCCAAGGACTCGCCTGACGCCGCCCTGTCCGAACAGCTGCGTTCGGTGTCCGGGCCGTTCATGGCTGCGGTCTTCAAGGCCGTGGCTGCCAAACCTGCTGACTCCACTGCTGAGGCCAGCTCTCCGTTTGGTCTCCCTGCGGACAGCTTCGGCAAGCATCCCGACGGGCGGGCCACTGAACCGGCCAGCCTCTGCGTGCAGGCTCCGAACACCACCGTCATCCGTCTGCCCGCTGATCTCGTCGCCGGGGCAGAGTTCGTGACTTCGGGAGTCCTCCATCCGGAAACGGCCCGTGACGGAGCTGTCCGGCTTCAGGTCCTGAACGGTCTCGCAACCGATGCCAAGCCCTCCGTCGCTACGCCGATTCTGGTCAACGAGAATAGTGAGGCATCGAAGCGTATCGAGGCGAGCCTCGATGAGTTCCGCAGACTCTTCCCCACGTCATTGTGCTATGTGCAGATCGTCCCCGTCGACGAGGCCGTCACACTCACCCTCTACTACCGCGAGGACGACCAGCTGCGCCGGTTGATGCTCTCTCCCGAGCAAACCGCGGAACTCGACAGGCTCTGGGACGAGTTGCTGTATGTCTCACAAGAGCCTCTCGAACTCGTCATCGCGATCACCCAGCTGTATCAGTTCGCGACCCAGGACCGCCCCGACATGCTGCCACTGATCAGTGCCCAGCAGAAGCCGGTTCAGGACCGCGCCGATGCCTTCCGCCAGCGACAGATTCAGGACGAGCCGAAACAACTCGACGCCGTCGTCCGCTTCGCCCAGCAGGCATATCGTCGACCACTGACCGAGCCTGAGGCCACCCAGCTGCGTGGTTTGTACACCAAGCTGCGTAGCGAGGAGATCGGCCACGACGAAGCAATCCGTCTGACCATCGCCCGCGTTCTCGTGTCACCGGCCTTCCTGTATCACCTGGAAAAACCCTCCCCGGGCATCAAAGCGGCTCCGATCTCTGATCTCGAACTCGCCAGCCGATTGAGCTACTTCCTCTGGTCCTCGATGCCCGATCAGGAACTGCTCGAGCTCGCGAGCGCAGATAAGCTGCACGAGCCGGAGGTCCTCCAGGCTCAAACACGACGGATGCTCAAGAGCCCGAAGGTCCGCCGTCTCGCCACCGAGTTCGGCTGTCACTGGCTGCACATCCACGACTTCGAGAATCTGAACGAGAAGAGCGAGCGGCACTTCCCGACGTTCGCTGCTCTGCGCGGGGCAATGTACGAAGAGGCCATCCTCGTCCTGACCGACCTGTTCCAGAATGACCGCTCTCTGGTCTCGCTGGTCGACGGGGACTCGACGTTCCTCAACGAAGAGCTGGCCAAACACTATGGCATCCCCAACATCACGGGACCGCAGTGGCGACGTGTTGAGGGCGTCCGCCAGTACTCACGCGGCAGCATCCTGTCGCTAGGCTCGACGATGTCGAAGCAGTCGGGAGCCTCGCGTACGAGTGCGATCCTGCGAGGCAACTGGCTGAGCGAAGTCATGCTTGGCGAAAAAATCCCCAAGCCACCCAAGAATGTCCCGGCGCTGTCCGAGACCGTGACCGAGGGATTGACCGAGCGGCAGATGATCGAACGACACACAACCGACCCGGCCTGCATCAAGTGCCACCTGCGGGTCGACCCATACGGCTACGCCCTGGAAGGGTTCGATGCCATCGGTCGCTTCCGCACCCAGGACGCTGCTGGTCTTCCAATCGTGACCAAGACAGTGCTGTTCGACGGCACGCCGGTCGCGGGGTTCGATGATCTCAAGAGCTACATCGGCCAGACACGTCGCGCCTCGTTCGTGCGGCAGTTCGCCAAGAAGCTGCTCGGTTACTCGCTGGGCCGGTCTGTCCAGCTATCGGATGAGCCACTGCTGACGAACATCCTGACCAAGCTCGACATGCACGACTACCGGGTCGATCTGGCGGTCGAGTCGATCGTCCTCAGCCCGCAGTTCCGGCAGATCCGAGGCAAGGACGCCCCTCGCGAGGAGTAATCTCGGACTGTTCTACTCCTCACCAACCCGAAGCGTCAGCGAGGGCGAGCGTCGTTGGGCTTCTCGATAGTTCCAAGAACAATCGAGAAGCCTCTGTATCTCAGGTAAGCGCACTTGCTCGCTAGCCGTCGGCTCTGCTCTCAGTACAGCCACAAGATCCGGCCGTGGGACGCCGGTCTCCTCATTCACCTCGCTGCAATGGCCTCACCCACTTGCGCCACACAACGGCCTGGACTCCCACCAGGACCACCAGCACTCCCGCTGCGAATAGATACGGAACCCGGAAATTCCCGGTCGATCCGAGGTACCCGCCCAGTGTCGTCCCGACGGCCATCCCGGCAGCCAGTGTCGCTTCGTGTACTCCGGCAGCCCAAGCCCGGTTCTCATCCGAGCTGCCGAGCGTCGCGTAATACAACCCAGAGAAGTAGTTGTAGCCCACCATCTGACCAAGCAGGACCAGCCCGCCCAGAAGCATGGCAGCCGAAGTCGACTGAGAGATCACCACCAGCCCGATGGCCGCGAACAGCTGCGAAAGCACCGACACCCTGAATCGGAAGTGCCAGAAGTGCGAAGCATGCAGCAATAGATAAGTCGAGATAATCGCCACCCGCCAACCGGCCAACAGCTGCCCATGTCGATCGGCTGGCACCCCGATATTCACAGCCAGATCGGGGAGCAGATGCACGACCATGCTGCCACCGAACATCCCCCCCAGATTGGCAATCCAGCCGACGCGTTTGAAGTTCGTCGCCAGAACTGTCTCTCGAGTCGCCGGAGCTGCCTCAGTGATCTCGGTGACCTGTGTGACTGTCTTCACATGAGCGGAAGCAAACCACGCCACGACGAGATTAATCACTCCCACCAGGAGCGAAATTCCGAACGTCCACGACGCTCCCCACTTTGAAAAGATCTCGCCAGCTGACAGCTGCCCGCACAGCATGCCGAAATTCCACGAGATGCAGTACAGGATCAGAGTGCGACTGACGCTGTGTGACTGTGAGTGTTTGACCTCGCCCTGGTTGAGCCAGCCGACGAGCGGAGGGTAAAGCGCACCAATCCCGATCCCCAAGAGCCAGTAGAGCGGCAGGAACCACTTGCTCTCCGGGTTCCCCACCCAGCAGGCGATGATGCTGATCACCATCAGGCCCGCCCCGCTTAGAAACACCTTGCGGGCATCCCACTGATTGGCGAGCCACCCGCCGAGAATGCTGCCGACACCCGCACAGAAAGACACCCCGGCCCCCACGACGCCCAGGTACCATGCCGGAGCCTGTTGCTCAGCCAGGCCGCGTGACACCGCAAAGATCACCATGAAACCGGCCAGGTCGGTCAACCAGCAGTTCAGGTACAGCAGAAAGCGCAAGCGATGACTCCCATGATGAAGTTGAACTGAATCTGCCAACACCAACCCGAAGCGTCAGCGAGGGCGGGCG